>NZ_SODD01000025.1 GCF_004365815.1 Breznakia blatticola | reverse complement strand
TACCTTCCTTATTTTTATATGGTAATCTTACATTTCAATGTATCATCATACATGTAACAATCTAAGTTAGGTGCGCATCGGTTGAATTAAGCCTACTAATTTGAGTATATAGGCTAATAGTATTTCGTTTTGGTCCATGTCTACCTCCTTTGATTGTCTGTATTATACAAACTTGTTATGAGCAGTAAATGGAAGAAAAGTGAAAGATACATGAACGATTTTGAATGATATGAAAACAAATATGTAAAAAGCAACTTCAGGGGAGGATAAAGTTGCTTTTCGATTGATTTGTATATTTATTTAAAAAGGGAGAATATTTTATTTCATTATTTTTCTAACATTATTATTTAAGGGAGAATGTTATTTCTAATTTTGTTTCTATGTGTTGTGTATTATTGAGTCTTTCTTCTTCAAGTTCACCTCCTTTGACTGTCTATATCATAATGGACATGCATGACTATCAAAGGGAAAACACGTGAAAGTTAAATGAACGAATTTGAACAATAGGAAAACATTGTCTAGAAATATGGTTTTGTTCTCTTTAATAAGATGATCATATAGATTGCCATAAAATTTGTATTGATAAGTTCTACTAAACTAGAAATATCTCCAGTAAGCAATAAAGCAAAAAACATAGCAACAAGTAAGCTGATCATCGCTTTGACACTTGAGATAAACAAGTAAAAGTGATTCAGTTTATACAAGTAAAATAGTAATAAAAAGATATATGCAACAAAAGTGGAAATTGAAATATATACATGTAATTCACTAGTTAGCAAACTTTTACTTTTATCATAAGGCAGTACATATGATGTTGCATGAAGTAGTCCAAGAAGACTTACCAAATACCAATACATACGCTTATGATTTTTTGTTATATAAAGGAGTGTAAAAAATGTCACTAACATGTGTAGTGATAACAAAAGTCCCCAAATAATAAAGATGGGACGATACCTTGTTTGGTTGCCAACATAGGTGAAATTTTCATATAGTAAAGAGCTTCTTGTTGCTATAAAAATCGAAAGACATGGAATAACAAAAAGTCCCATAAAATAAAGCATCATCCACCATGTTTGTGCTACTTTTGTTTGTTTCATACGAATATTATACATACTTTTAAAATGGGATGAAAGAAGGGATGCTTGATTCGTGAAAGAAATCTCAAGTTTTATTGAAAAGCGCTTGGGCAAATGGTAATATATTAGGGTATTGTATAATTACAGGAGGACTTTAGAAATGGCAAATTGTTTAATTGCACAATCTGGTGGACCTACAACAGTTATTAACGCTACAGTAGCGGGAATTGTTAAAGCAAACCAATTAAACCCAATTTATGACACAGTATACGGTGGACTAAACGGTATCGAAGGAATTTTAGAAGAAAGATTCTACGACTTAACAAACATGAGTGATAGAGAAAACCAAATTCTTTGTCAAACTCCATCAAGTGCGTTAGGATCATGTCGTTACAAATTAAAAAGAGATGACGATAAAGATTACCAACGTTTAGTTGATATTATGGAAAAATATGACATTGAAATTCTTTTCTACATCGGTGGAAACGACTCAATGGATACAGTTGATGCATTAAGTGCATGGGCAAAGAAAAACGGAATCAGCAAACGTTTCGTTGGATGTCCAAAAACTGTAGATAATGACCTTATGGTTACTGATCACTGTCCAGGATTCGCTTCAGCTGCAAAATTCGTTAACGCAGTTGTTGTATCTACATGGTTAGACTTAAATGTTTACGCTCCAGAAACTCGTCCAGAAGTTTTCATTCTTGAAACAATGGGTAGAGATGCTGGATGGTTAGCAGGATCTTCTGTTGTATCTGGAAAAGTTGATATCTTAGTATTACCAGAAGTAGACTTCGATAAAGACTTATTCTTGGCACAAGTTAAAAAAGTAATGGACGAAAAAGGAAAATGTTATGTTGTAGTTAGTGAAGGTGCTCACTACGCTGATGGTTCTTACTTAGCAGCTGCTAAAGCAAGCAACGATGGATTTGGACATGCTGTATTAGGTGGAGCTGGTAACGCTCTTAAAAACATGATTTTAGAAGCTGGTGTTGCACCACGTGCAAAAGTACAAGACTTAAGTACTGCACAACGTTGTGCTAACTACATCCAATCTAAAGTTGATGTTGAAGAAAGTTTCAAACTTGGACAAAGTGCACACATGCGTTCAATGAACCCAGAATACACTGGACAAGTTGTTGGTGTTGTTCGTAAACCAGGTAAAGAATACGATGTTGAATACATTGCTGGACCTGCAAACGAATTTGCTAACCACGTAAAAAACATTCCTGCTGAATGGATTTTACCTAACTACGCTGGTCTTACACAAGAAGGTCACGACTACATCCAACCATTAATCATGGGAGAACCAGATTTAATTATGGAAAATGGAGTACCTGCTTACGTAGTTCCTTACTACATGCAAGTAAAATAATGTAACTTAGATGTCATGCAAATGTGTGACATCTTTTTTTAATGAAAAGTGATGAATTTTGGAATCTTGTGTGAAGATTGCTAAAATAGTGGAAACATTTTTAATTTATTGGTATTCTATAAGCATAAAAATAATGAAATATCGATGTATAGTTATACTTTCGTGCATGATTTTAGAGAAATCTAGCAATTTGCTATATGATAAAAGTGGATGAAAAAATGACAACACACAGATGTGATAGAGGAGAAAGACATGTTTTTTAAAAGAAAACCAAAATTTGAAGCAAAAAAAGGAATTGTTACTGTAGCAAAAGGAACTTTGATGCCAATTACAGAAGTAGAGGATCAAGTGTTTGCAAGTAAAGCGATGGGTGATGGATTTGCAGTACGTCCAAGTGAAGGAACAGTTTGTTCACCAGTAAGTGGAACGATTGGATCAATTTTCCCAACAAAACACGCGATTACGCTTGTTGCTGATGATGGCAAAGAAGTAATGGTGCACATGGGAATTGACACAGTAAACCTAAAGGGTGAAGGATTTACAATCAAAGTTAAAGATGGTCAAAAAGTTGTAGCTGGGGAACCAATTGCAGAAATGGATTTACAAACAATTGGACCTAAAGTACCTGCAACTGACATTATGGTTATCTTCTTAAACCTTGATGGACAAGCAGTTACAGCTAATGCTGGAGCATGCGAACTAGCTGAAGAAGGACGCGTAACAATCGCGTAATCTAAGAAAAAAATTAATGAAAAGGGTTTGCCAATTATGGTGAATCCTTTTCTTAACCCTTATTGATTCTTTTGTTTTTATAAATATAAATATTGAAACATTGTCATGAAAGGTCCATAATGTATGAGTGAAGTACTACGTTAGGGATGAAAGGAGAATGAAAGGTCGTCTTTGTAATGAGGCAACCTTTATGAAATAAATGATATACATGCAACAAACAACAAAAAACTATAAAGTGAAAAAAGTTTTAAATAATAGTTCGCTAATTGTACATGATCGTTTTAGAGAATATGTAATTATCCAAAAGGGAATCGGATTTGGAATAAAGGCAGATATGCAAATAAAAAAAGGGACACCTTATGAAAGAATGTATTCCAGTCCATTAGGGAGTAATCAATTCTCAAATGTAGTAAATGGTTTTAATGATGAAATCATCTCGATTGTCATGGACACAGTGCAACTGATTGTAGCGTATGAAGAAAATGGAGTGAATCATACAACATTCGTTACATTGGCAAACCACTTAGCAGCAACATATACTAGAATATTAAATGGGGAAGCAATTAAACAATTTTTCTCTTATGAGATTAAAGCACTTTACCCAGAATCATATGATAAGGCACAAAAAATATCACAAGCGATTTATCGAAAACATGAACTAATGATTCCAGATGCGGAAGTAAGTTATATCGCTTTGCATATCCAAAATATCCAAAGTGGTGAAAAATCAATAGATTTATTAAATGCCATTATTAGTGAAGTGTACGATTTACTTACGATTACATATAAGTTTGATATTAAAAATGACGACTTAAATTACCTAAGATTTATTACCCATTTGCGGTTTTTAGTTGAAGGTACAGAACAAGAAAAACGCCAATTGAACGAACATGTAAATGATGCATTGGTAAAGAGTTACCCTGAATATACTGGGATTTGCGATGATATTTTACAAATCATTGAGGACTTAACCGGAGTGAAATTAGCGAAGCAAGAAAGAGTATATATCTTGATTCATTTAGTGAATATGTTAGAGGGTAAAGCAAGACAGTAACAGCATTTCATTCATTGCAAACGGATAAAAACTTTTTGAAAAAGTAGTTTGACAACAAAAATGACCTATGCTATATTCTAAGTGTAAGGCGTGCATCGAAAGAGCAAGAGCTAAAAAACAATTATTGTTTTTTGGCTCTTTTTTTGTTAAAACCACGCTTTTCCACATGAATATTTGGCCAATGAAATGTGAAAAATTAAATCAGAATTTGAATGATACGCAAAGGTATCAAAAATTAGCGCTACATTGAAACACAGATTACTTAACGAGGAGGGTAATAACGTGAATGTTTTTCGTAAAGTGATATTAGGAGCACTATCAATTGCATATGTAGGGACAATAGCAAGTGCACCAGTATTGGCTAGTAGAGTTGGAGAGGGTATGAAAGGTCATGATGTTGTACCAAACATCATCACTGATGAAGCAAGTGACTATGATTTCAGTTCAGTTAAAGAGGGAGTACAAAACTTAATTGACAATGGTCATACTGGATCTGCTGTAATGGTTTTAAAAGATGGTAAGGTTCAATATGAAGATTACTTTGGTTATGAAGCAAAGTACAAAGAAGGAACCGATATATTTAATGATCACCAATCTGTTTTACTAGATGAAAGTGATTGGGATGCAGTTGATGAAAACACTATGTGGGATATGGCATCTGTTTCAAAAATGCTATCTACTAATTTGGCACTACAAAAACTAGTGTATGAAGGTAAGTTAGACTTGGATGCAACTGTAAGTACATATATTCCTGAATACCGTGATTATGATGAGGTTACAAGCTTGTTAAAACCTGAAGCACAATCACTTCAACATAAGGATTTGATTACGGTAAAGATGTTACTACATCATGAAGCAGGTCAAGCGCCAGATCCACAATATCACAATGATAATTATTTAAAGAGTCAGGCTGCTGCAGACTATATGGGATTTGCAACTGCTGGTTCAGCGTATGATACGCTCTATATCGAACCACAAACAGATCCAAGTGATCGAACAAAAGCACTTGAAGCAATATGTAAGACACCAATTACTACCATGCCTGGAACGGCAATTGCTTACAGTGATGTAGATTACATGTTACTTGGATTGATTATTGAATCGATTACTGGAATGCCACAAGATCAATATGTTGAAAATGAAATTTATGCACCATTAGGTTTGACGCATACAATGTATAATCCACTACAAAAAGGGTTCACTCAAGAAGATATTGCAGCTACTGAAATCAACGGAAACTCAAGAGATGGATATCGTACAGTAGATGGGCATAATGCAAATGAATATGCATTTACTGGAATGAGAACATATACTTTACGTGGAGAAGTACATGATGAAAAAGCATACTACACACTAGCAGGAGTTGCTGGTCATGCTGGAATTTTCTCAACACCACATGATGTTGCTATCTTGTATCAATTGATGCTAAATAACGGAACTTACAATGGTGTTACATTATTTGATAAAGAAACAGTAGATATGTTCTTAGAACCTAACGACATTATTAATGATGGTGGATACACGAATTCTACATATGCACTTGGATGGTATACAAATGATGTAGATTACCAATGGGGATCAACAAACTGGCCAACATATTTCTCATACTATGCAGACTATTCAACATTTGGACATCAAGGATGGTCTGGTCCAGTCGCATTCGCAGATCCAGAAAACAACATTGTTGTTGTATACATGAGAAATAGACCACACAACCCAGTTGTAGGTCCTGAATATCCAAATTCATTTGTGAATTCTGGAACAGGAGCAAGTACATACCGTATGGTTGCTGAAAGAATCTACCGCGATGCATTTGGCTTTGACACATATGTATCTTCATTACCAAATATTGGTGAAGAAAAAGAAGTTATCGTCAATGATTTTGAAGCAAATCCAACAGTGAAAGTTGATGTTGACTTATTAAGTCCACTATCAAATAAGAAAATTACAAAAGTTGATTATCGTAGTCTTAAGGTCACAAGAGTAGATTGTGGGGATCCAGCTCCAGAAGTACCTACTGATTATGATGGTCCAGAAGGATCAAGTGATTTATTAGAACCTGCTGACTGGCATGCAAAAGGGGCATCATACTATTTCAATGCGAGTGAAGAGGGTGATTACTATGTATCTCTTTACAATGATAATAGTGGCTTACATGACGTGAAAATGAAAAAATACATTACAGTTGTTGATGCAAAAGAACCAACTGCTACAGTAGCGTACGATACAAACGGAGAAACTAAAGGACCTGTAAAAGCAACTATCTCTGTTAGTAAAAAAGTAAATGATATTGAAGGTTGGACAAAAGTGGAGTCAACAGGACGTAGTGTTGTTGAACAATATGAAAAAGTTTACACAGAAAACGCTGAAGAAACTGTGAACCTAGTTTACAAAAACGGACACAAAGGATCAGTTAATGTACGTGTAACTAACATTGTTAAAGATGGTTCATCAAACAAACCGAATACGGATCAACCATCAAAACCAGGGTCATCAAATACAAATAAAAACGATCCATCAATTGGAACAGGAGATCAAACAAACATTATGTTCTTTGCCGGATTACTAATTGTTGGATTGAGTGCAGGGTTGTATATTTTGAACAAAAGAAAATTGAATAACAAGGGTTATTAATAAATTGTTTAAAAGCAATTTATTGTAATAGAAACAAAAAGGAGAACACAAAATGAATAATCAAGAATTAGCAGCAAAATTATTAGAGCTGTTAGGTGGTAAAGAAAATATTCTTACTGCTGCAAACTGTATGACACGTTTACGTGTGAAAATTAAAGACATGAGTAAAGTACAATTAGAAGAGTTGAAGACAACATCAGGTGTAATGGGTGTTGTTGAAGATGCAACGATGCAAATTGTACTAGGACCAGGAAAAGCAAAAAGAGTTGCTGATATTCTGATCAATGAAATGGGAGTACACGCTGGAGAAATCGACCCAAGTTGGGAAGAAAACAAAGCGGATGTAAAAGCAAATCAAAAAGACTCACCATTAAAACAAGGATTACGTACAATTGGAAATATCTTTATTCCACTAATTCCAGCAATTATTGCTGCTGGATTATTAAATGGTATTGCAAGTTTAATTGGACAACTTGGAACATCAGGAGTAATTACTGTTAATGAAACAAGTGTATGGTTCTTAATCCAACAAACACTTTCATTGTTAGGATCTGGATTCCTATCATACTTTGCTATTTTCACTGGTGTAAATGCTGCAAAACAATTTGGAGCAACAGAAGCGTTAGGAGGAATGATTGGGGCAATCTCAATTGCACCTGGAATCATCACATTATCAACATTCTTTGGTTGGTATAATGTAGATGTACCTTTAGAATCAATTCTGACAACAGGTAAAGGTGGAATTATCGGAGTTATCTTCGGTGTTTGGATTTTAGCAAAAGTAGAAAAAGGATTACGTAAAGTCGTACCAGAAATCTTAGATTTAATCGTAACACCAATTTGTGCAATCGTAATTACAGGAGTGATCTTTGTATTTGCGATTATGCCAGTCGCAGGTTTCTTATCTGATCTCTTGATTAGTGCATTAAATATCCTTATTAACTCAAGTAACCCAGTAGTACAAGTAATCTCAGGATTTGTATTATCTGCATTGTTCTTACCAATGGTGTTATTAGGACTTCACCATGGATTAATTCCAATCTATGCAATTCAATTAGAAAAGTTAGGTGGAGTTACATTATTCCCAGTATTAGCAATGGCAGGAGCTGGTCAAGTTGGAGCAGCAATCGCGATTTACATTAAAGCAAAACAAGCAAACAATCAACGTCTACGTGAAGTTATTGTAGGTGCATTACCAGCAGGTATCCTTGGAGTTGGTGAACCATTAATCTATGGGGTAACTCTTCCAATGGGTAAACCATTTATTACAGCTGGAATTGGAGCTGGATTTGGTGGAGCATTTGTAATGTTAACCAAAGTAATGGCAACTGCATGGGGACCTTCAGGAATGGTAGCAATTCCATTAATGACAGGTGGAAGCAATGGTGCAATGGGAATGCTTTACTACTTCATTGGACTAATTGTTGCATACATCGGTGGGTTTATTGTAACTTGGTTCTTTGTTTCGAAGGAAGAAGTAGAACGTGCTTAAGACCATTGGTTTTGCATACTACGTAACAACATTTAGAGAACAAAAAGGGCAACTTCAAACGTTGCCCTTACAAGGTAATATGGTTTTTACATCATTACATATAGCTGAAGAATATGATGATGCATATGTTGAAGATGTAAAGGAAATGTTTCGATTACTAAAAAAACAGGATACAAAAATTATTGCAGATATTTCAAAAAGAACGTTAACGAAGTTTGGCTTATCAAATGTACATAGTTTAATTCAATTATTAGATATTGATCTTGTTCGTTTGGATTATGGGTTTAGTGATGAGGAAACAATTGCAATTGCCAAAGAAGTACCGTTAGTAGTTAATGCATCAACGATAGATGTGAAATTAATCGAAAAACTTCCAAAAGGACGCGTATATGCAATGCATAATTTCTATCCCCGTAAAGATACAGGATTGGATGTAAAACAACTGAAAGATATGCATGAAACATTAGTAAAACACGAAGTAAAAAGCATTGCATTTATACCAGGTGAGAAATATAGAGGACCTATATTTGAAGGGTTACCAACACTAGAAAAACATCGTGATATGAATGGTTATGTAGCTGCATTAGAAATTTTGTGGAATCATTATGCAGAATACGTATTCGTTGGTGATATAGGTATGAACTTTATGGATTATCAATTGCTGTCAGATACCTTAGATGATCAAGTAATTCGAATTCCTGTAGTGAATGTTCATGAGCTATTAAAGCCATTTATAAATCAAGTATTTACCAATCGGATTGATTCTCCTAGTAAACTGATTCGCCTTCAAGAAAGTCGTGAATTTGCTAGCCAAGGAGCGATTATAGAAGCAGTAAATACGATATCTCGCGATTATGGAAGTATTACTATAGATAACAAGAAATACTTGCGATACAGTGGAGAAATTCAAATAACAAAAAAGGATTTCACTGCTGATGAAAGAGTGAATGTTATTGGTAATGTTCATCCAGATTACCTTAGTATATTAGAGTGTATTACACCTGGAACAAAACTGATGTTCGTAGAAAAATAGGAGAAAACATGATAGATTTAACGAAATTAACAACGGAACAAAGAAATCCAAATACAATGGATTTAGATATTTTATCACCTCTTGAATTTGCCAAGAAAATGAATGATGAAGATAAAAAAGTTCCCGAAGCTATTGAAAAAGTACTTCCTGAAATTGCACAAGCAATTACTTGGGGAATTGAAGCATTAAGTAATGGTGGACGAATCATTTATATGGGTGCAGGAACTTCTGGACGTCTAGGTGTACTAGATGCAGTAGAATGTCCACCAACATTTGGTGTGTCATATGATACAGTTGTCGGTTTGATTGCTGGAGGAGATAGTGCATTCGTAAAAGCAAAAGAAGGAAGTGAAGATTCATTAAGTGAAGGTGTTGAAGATTTAAAGCGTATTGATGCAAATGAAAATGATTTAATTGTTGGATTGGCAGCAAGCGGAAGAACACCATATGTAATAGAAGCATTAGGATATGCAAATGAAATTGGATGTCATACAGTAGCAATTGCATGTAACAAGAATAGTGAAATTGGAGCAGTCGCAAAACTGGCAATCGAAGCAGTTCCTGGACCAGAAGTATTAACTGGATCCACACGCTTAAAAGCAGGGACGACCCAAAAACTAATCCTAAATATGCTATCAACAGGAGCGATGGTTGGAGTAGGAAAAGCTTATGAAAATCTGATGGTGGATGTAAAACTATCAAATAAAAAACTTGTACAAAGAGGAAAAAATATCATTAAAGAAGTTACAGATGCAAGTGATGAAGTAATCGAACAAGCAATAGAAGCAAGTGGAAATAGAGTGAAAGTTGCAATAGTGATGATTTTACATAACTGCGATGTAGCTAAAGCAGAAGCTTTATTAGAAACAAGTAAAGGACACATTCGAAACATTAAATAGTAATAGTAAAGTAAAACTTGGTAGAAGAGAGTCGCTTTTATACCAAGTTTTTTTGTGTTTGCTTAATTTTTAGCACTTTGCTATAGTGAAACAAATGAGGTATAACATGAGCGTGCTAATAAAATTAAGAGATTATCGAAACCTTCCAGAAGCAGAAAAACAAATTAGAGATTTTATTTTAAAGGATCCAAAGCGAATTGTTGATATGACAATTTATGAAGTTGCAAAAGAAACATTTACATCAACTGCAACGGTTGTTCGTTTATGTAAACGAGTTGGTGCAAAAGGCTTTAATCAGTTTAAGATAATGATTGCTTCTGAACTACAGGGGTTTGAGAATGTACATTTAAATGTATTGGATACAACAACTGTAAGTCGAGATGATAGTCCAAAAACAGTCATTGATAAGATTACGAATATTGATGTGCACTCTATTGAGGAAACAAGAATAATCCTAAATGAAGATAGTCTTGTGGAGGCTGCTAATCGGATTCATAAAGCACAAGTAGTAGATTTTTATGGCATTGGAGCATCCAATGTAGTTGCACTTGATGCAACGTATAAATTTATGAGAATTGGAAAAAATGTTGCTTGTTATCAACTAAATGATAGACAGTGGGTACAAGCTTTAAACTCTTCTTCGAAACATGTTGCAATGGTCTTTTCTTATAGTGGAGAAACAAAGGAGATGATTGACATTGCAAATGAGTGTCAAAAAAACGGATGTTATGTTATATGTATTACGAGCAGTACTTCGAATACATTAGCTTCAATTGCAGATGTATCGATTGCTGTGAGTAGTAGAGAAACACTGTTTAGAAGTGGAGCGATGGCATCACGTATTACGCAATTGTATATCGTTGATATTTTATATGCATTAGTATCACAATTAGATTATGATCAAGCAATTGAGAAAGTAAATAAAACGCGAATCACCAATTAACAAAGTTTCATTATATGAAACTTTGTTTCGTTATACGCTTACTTTATTGACATATAGTTTCATTAGTCTATGATGAAGGTGTAAAAGAAAATGGAGGATACCAAATGATTACAATTACCAGAATTGATGAAAGATTAATTCATGGCCAAGTTGCTTTTGCTTGGACAACTGCGTATAAAGTAGACGTAGTAATGGTCGTTGATAACGAAGTGTCTAAAGATGATTTTCAAAAATCATTATTGGAAATGGCTTGCCCCGCAGGTTTGAAATGCTTAGTTGTTGATGATGAAAAAGCAGTAAAATTTTTAGAACGAAACGGAAATAAACGTTTCTTCATCGTTGTAAAAGAACCAGGAGTTCTTGTAAAAATGATGAACAATGGAGTTACATTTGACTCTATTAATGTTGGAGGTATCTACTTTAAAGAAGGTCGTCGTCAACTATCAAAGACTGTTTATGTGGATGATGCAATGATTGAAGACTTCAAAAAGTTAGATGCAAATGGTGTTGCACTTGATGTACGAACTACACCTTCAGACACAAGTGAAGATTTAATGAAATTAATTTAGAAAGATTGAGGGAAATATATGTCATTAGTAAGCGCGTTATTACTGAGTGTTTTTATCGCAATTGTAATAACTGAAAACTATGGTTATGGATATTGGATGATCTCACGTCCAATCTTTGCAGGACCAGTGATTGGTTTGATTTTAGGAGATGTTCAAACCGGACTTATTGTAGGTGGTAGTGTAGAACTTATGTATATGGGAATCCTACCAATTGGAGGAAGTGTACCACCAAATGCACAAATTGCCGGTATGCTATCAACTGTATTCGCAATTCAAAATGGAGGAAATCCAGAAGTTGGGATTACACTAGCATTACCAATTGGGATGCTAGCACAATTATTGATTATGTTTGCATGGAATATAAATATTATTATTATGCACCGTGCAGATAAATACTTAGCAAACGGTGAAATTCGTAAAGTAGAATTAGCTCATTTAGCAGGGATACCAATATTCTTTATCGTATTCTTTATTCCATCATTTTTAGCGGTGTATTTCGGTAGTGACTTTGTAAACAACATAGTTGCTAGTTTGCCAGCAATTGTCACTGATGGTATGAAAGTTGCTTCTGGTATCTTGCCAGCAGTAGGAATGGCAATGTTACTTAAAATGATGGATATGAAAAAATACTGGCCATTCTTCTTAATTGGATTTGTTTTAGCAACATATGTGAATTTAGCGGTTCTTCCTGTATCTTTACTTGGGTTTGGTATTGCAGCTGCGATGTTTATCTTTGAAAAGAAAAACGAACCAAAAGATGAATTTGACTTAGATGATGATGGTGACTCAAGTGCACCAGAAGAACTTGAACACATTCTTACTAAAAAAGAATTACGTTCAACATTCTTCCGTTCATTCTTCTCAATGACTAGTATCAACTACGAACGTTACTGTAGTTTAGGGTTTGCATTTGCAATGATTCCAGCACTGAAAAAACTATATCCAAATAAAGAAGATTTAACAGAAGCACTAACTCGTCACAATGAATTCTTTAACTGTCATCCATATACTGGAAATGCGGTAATGGGAGTATCTCTTGCTCTTGAAGAACAAAGAGCTTTAGGTAAGCCAATTACAGGTGAAGCTATTTCATCAACAAAAGCTGCACTAATGGGACCTTTATCAGGAATTGGAGATTCTGTATTTAAGGCAACATTCATGACAGTATTTGCTGCAATTGGAGCTGGATTAGCATTGGATGGAAGTATTCTTGGACCAATCATCTTTATTGTTCCAAACTTAATCTTAAATGTTGGATCAAGATGGTTATTTATCAAGCACGGATATGCTCTAGGAACAAGCATCGTTGCTCGTATGAAAGAAGGAAACCTTATTGACAAGTTTGTACAAGGAGCAACAATTGTCGGAATGATGGTTGTTGGTGCAATGATCGTTGGATTTGTTAAAGCACCAGTCGCTTATGTTTGGACATTCGGTGAAAAAGAAATTATCGTTCAAGAATTGCTAGATTCAATTTTACCTTGTCTAATTCCATTGTTAATAACTTTAGGATTCTATCAATTATTAATGAAAAACAAAAAAGGAATGTATATTTGTGTTATCGTAAGTTTTATTCTTGGTATTGTTGGAAAGATGATTGGGATGTTCTAAATGAAAAAGCAGGTAATGGAAGAAATCAAAGGTGGGTTGATTGTTTCATGTCAAGCTCGCGTTGGATGGGCAATGTATGGTTCATCAATTATGGCAGCATTTGCTAGTGCTGCAAAAGAAGGTGGAGCTGTTGGAATTCGTGCTACTGGTAAAGACAATTTACTAGCAATCAAAGAAAAAGTTGATTTACCTTTGATTGGAATAAATAAACAGTTTCGTGATGATTGTGATGTCTATATCACACCAACCTATGAAAGTGCGAAAGAAATCTTAGAGATTGGCATTGATATTATTGCTTTAGATGCAACAAAAAGGGCTAGACCGAATGGGGAGAACATTGAGAGTATTGTACAAAAGATTAAAGAAAATTATCCAGAAGTACTAATTATGGGAGAAATATCAACGCTTGAAGAAGCAAAATATGCAGATACATTAGGCTTTGATTTTTTATCCACAACGCTATCGGGATATACTGATGAGAGTTCAGAAATCACATCCGTTAATTTGAAATTGATTAAGGAGATTTCCGAGTTTACAGATACACCAGTCATTGCAGAAGGTAAAATCGAGACACCTAATGAAGCACGATTGGCATTAGAAAATGGTGCATACGCAGTCGTTGTTGGAACAAGTATTACACGACCAGAAATACTGACAAAACGTTTCGCCAATGAAGTAGCAAAGTATTCTAATAAGTAATAAAAGAGTACTACTTTGAACAAGGAGAAAACATGATAGATTTAACGAAATTAACAACGGAACAAAGAAATCCAAATACAATGGATTTAGATATTTTATCACCTCTTGAATTTGCCAAGAAAATGAATGATGAAGATAAAAAAGTTCCTGAAGCTATTGAAAAAGTACTTCCTGAAATTGCACAAGCAATTACTTGGGGAATTGAAGCATTAAGTAATGGTGGACGAATCATTTATATGGGTGCAGGTACTTCAGGTCGTTTAGGTGTACTAGATGCAGTAGAATGTCCACCAACCTTCGGGGTATCATATGATACAGTTGTCGGTTTGATTGCCGGAGGAGATAGTGCATTCGTAAAAGCAAAAGAAGGAAGTGAAGATTCACTAAGTGAAGGTGTTGAAGATTTAAAGCGTATTGATGCAAATGAAAATGATTTAGTTGTTGGATTGGCAGCAAGTGGAAGAACACCATATGTAATTGAAGCATTAGAATATGCAAATGAAATTGGATGTCATACAGTAGCAATTGCATGCAACAAAAATAGTGAAATTGGAGCAGTTGCAAAACTGGCAATTGAAGCAGTTCCTGGACCAGAAGTATTGACTGGATCCACACGCTTAAAAGCAGGAACAACTCAAAAACTAGTCTTGAATATGATTTCAACAGGAGCGATGGTTGGAGTAGGAAAAGCTTATGAAAACCTGATGGTGGATGTAAAGCTATCAAATAAAAAACTTGTACAAAGAGGGAAAAATATCATTAAAGAAGTTACAGATGCAAGTGATGAAGTAATCGAACAAGCAATAGAAGCAAGTGGGAACAGAGTGAAAGTTGCAATAGTGATGATCTTACATAACTGTGATGTAGCTAAAGCAGAAGCTTTACTAGAAACAAGTAAAGGACACATTCGAAATATAAAATAAACATTAGGTAGAGAGCAATCTCTACCTTGCTTTATATATGAGGAAGGAAGATAATATAACTATGATAAAAGCGGTATTTAGTGACTTTGATGGTGTAATTGTCAACTCAGAAGTCTTAGTGAACGGATTAAATGAAGAATTTGTAAAGCAATTAGGGTTATCGTATGATCCTCAAGATTTACGTAATCTAATTGGCTCAAGTGTGCAAATGGATTTGTGGAGAGTTATATATGATAAAGCAAACCCACCATACACATATGAAGAATTCCAACAAAAACTATGGGATTTTCGTGAAGTTGTACGTCGATTAGATTACAAAGAGATTATGTTTGAAGATGTGCCAAGATCGTTTCAAATGCTTAAAGATCATAATATTCATGTAGCTGTAGCAAGTTCATCACGATTAGAACCACTAAAGTATAACTTGAAGAACTGTGGGTTAATACCAAAATTAGATTACATAATTTCTGGTGAAATGTTTGAAAACAGTAAACCGGATCCTGAAATATACATCACATGTGCTAAACACTTTGGGATAAATCCAGATGAATGTGTTGTAATTGAGGATTCTTATTATGGAATACAAGCAGGAAAACGAGCAGGAATGTATGTTATTGCAATCAAGGACTATAATTTTGATATTGATCAAAGTGATGCAGATATTATTGTGGACACAATGTTTGATGCAGTGCGTATAGTTTTAAAGATGAATGAATCCGATTGAATTAACAGACATAAATTTGATACATTTCTTATGTTCTTTCTATATCCATTGGTATCTAGACTTTAGAAGTAAAAAAGCATAAAAAATTGCTAAGCCCTTTATTCATAAGGTTTTAGCAATTTTTACTTTCGCACTTTTTTGTAGTGTATTTTACACTTTTTTGTTGGTTGTTATAATATTTTTGATTGCTGTTGGAGATACATTTAATGGGATTCTTGCAATGCAATTAGCAAAAGGAATCAAGTTGAAGGAAGCAATTCAATTTGCAAGTGCAGGAGCATCGATATCAACAGAGCACTTGGGTGCACAAACAGGAATTCCGACGCAGGAAAAAATCGAAGCATTTTTAAATAATACATAACATAAAAACTTCGTTAGAGACATAAAACTAACGAAGTTTTTTAATCGATAAAGAAGCAAAATTGTTGACAGAAATCTTCTGAAAAAATATTATTAACCTAGGAAATTCTTTCCTTATGTGTGTAAAGTGATTTGTAGGGGATATATATATAGTTTCTAATTGATAGATACTATATGATGCAATCAGTGTGGGTAATCAAGTGAAAAGCACAACAAGTGCGTCTTTTTTTACAATGTAAAAAACCTAAATATACCATATAAGGTTACATTTTCCAGTTGGGAGAAGTAACCTTTTTTCTTTTTTAAAATTTTAAAAAAATGAGAAAAAAGTTCAAACTTTTTAAAAAATGACATATCTAACTAATGGGATGTGTGAATGTGAGAGGAGTGGTGGTGTGTAGTGGCAAGCCGAATATCTAATGCATATGTAAAGGAACTACAAGAAGGAAATGCAAATGCATTAAATGAAATTTATAAGTTTTATCGTGGACCTCTTTATTATTATGCATTTTCAATTTTGAAAAATGCACATGAAGCAGAGGAAGTCGTTCAGGAAGTGATGCTTAAAGTACAAATGAAGATTCATCAATTAAAGAAACTTGATGCATTTCATTCATGGATGTTCACGATTGCAACAAATGAGTGTAATGCAAGATTAAATAAGCAAAATAAGTATATTCAGTTAGATGATGAAAATGCAATCGAAGAGGTAGTAGAAGCAAAAGATAATCAAATTGATGAATTAACGCGTTCTTCCTTAATGGATGCAATCATTCAGTCATTTTCAAAGTTGAATCAAAACAATAAAAGAACTGCAGAATTGCGATTCTTAGGTGGATTTTCAATGGATGAAATTGCGAGTGAAATGGATGTAGACACAAAAAAGGTAAAAAGTAGATTGTATGAAATTCGTAAGAAGGTATCGAAGGATTTGAAAGATCAAGGATATCATCCTAGAAAATACTTCAGTGTGACAGGGATTCCATTGTTGTATCAAGAAATGACAAATAGGTATCAAGCAAAAGAGCAAACACATCCATCGATTGGTAGTAATGAGCAATCGATTCGACATGGAAGTATACGTGATTTTGTGAATGCGATGATAAGAAGTGAGAAAAGTGGAGTATTATTCACGGTTTTCCTTGCAGCAGTGATGATATTTCCACAAGCCTTTGGAATATTACAAGATCATGATTTGCTTTATGATGTATATCCGTCAATTACGAGTCATCCAGTATACAAAGTTTCAAATCGAGAGGATACGATTGCATCGATTGCGTATGATCAGTCACCAATTGCCGGACCAATTGAAATACGTATTTATACAAAAGAAAAGGTAACTGATGCAGTTCAAATTACATTTCAAGATGAAAACTGTGCATACACAATATTTGATGAATATATTCAAATGTATGCGAATGATAATGGAAGGTATTATGTGAAAGTAGGAAATGATGAGCAATATTTTGAAGTAGATAATATTGATCAAAAAATTCCTGTTATAAAGGGAATCAAAGTAAAAGATGATGTTGGATATTTCATCGTTCAAGAAGCGGAATATGACATTAACTATGATTTGTCATATGTGATTGTAAATGGAAGCAAAGTTCCACTAACAAAAGAGTTGTATGTATCACTAAATCAGGACAAGAAAATTGAAGTGATGTTGTGTGATATGAAAAAACATTGTAATGAATTCAGTTTTACAATTTAGTTCAAACTATTTTGTATTTTGAATATCTAACAAATAGCAAGTGTTATAGAGAGGAAAAAGTATGGATAAATTAAAAAAGATAGTAATTTTGATGTTGATTGGAATTATTGTAGTTTCATCAAACGGTATTGTACTAGCAAAAGAAGAAATACATGCAAATGAGCAAACTACTGATGAGGTAAACGAAGAAACAGCTAATAAGGAAGATGAAGTTGTTAAGCGTGTAGATGAGCAAACAGAAATTAAGGATGAGACAAAACCAAGTGCAAAAACTGTAGAGATTTTGCCACAAGCAGATCGTGTAGTTGTTGATACAAACACGTGGGGTGTAACTTGGACGTTGTATGCAGATGGAGAACTCGTGCTAGAAGGTGGTACACTAACGAATACATGTGGAAACAAAAGTTACCAACAAGGTGTATTGACTGGAGAACATTGGGCAAATCCTAATAACTTTGTTCAACACAAAAATCAAATTAAGAAGATTACATTTGCACAACCAGTGACAATTACAAATGCAGCAAGTATGTTTGAAAAATTCACAAGTTTAGAAACTGTGGTTGGTGCAGAGAAGATTACGTTTTCAGGACCAGTTAACGCGCAAAGTATGTTTGAGGGATGTAGTTCACTAACAAGTATTGATGTATCATCATGGAACACATCAACTTTTACAGATATGTCATACATGTTTAAAGGATGTTCTGCATTAACAAATGTCGATGTATCATTATGGGATACAGAAAATGTAACCTTAATGATGGGAATGTTTGATGGTTGTTCAGTACTTGCAGAAATTGATGTAGAAGATTGGGACACAAGTGCTGTGACAAATATGTCATCAATGTTTAAAGGATGTAAAATAATCACTGAATTAAAGGTAGATACTTGGGATACTGGTGAAGTTAAAGATATGAAATTCATGTTTGACCAATGTTTTGCACTGGAAGAAATTAACGTTGAATCTTTTGATGTGCGTAAAGTTGAAACAATGGAAAACATGTTTAGATATTGTACGAAATTAGAAAATTTAGATTTATCTGATTGGGAAACATCAAGTGTTAAAACACTAGAGAATATGTTTAGAAGTAGTACAAAATTAACAAGCATTGATCTTTCAGGTTGGGATTTATCAAAAACATTATCAACAAAAAGCATGTTTACAGATTGTGAAGCACTAACAACATTAACAATTGATAATTGGGATGTGCATAATATTCAAGATATGAGTTACATGTTTTGGAACTGTAAGAAATTGGAAGAAATTGCTGTAAGTGATTGGAATGTAGGGAATGTAAATACGATGGCATTTATGTTCTCGGGATGTACGAAACTTTCAGATGTTGATGTTAGTACTTGGAATGTAGCTGCAGTAAAAGACATGAGTAGTATGTTTTCAGGATGTGCGAATCTTGAGGTGTTAGATGTTGAAGAATGGAATGTCGGACTTGTAGAAAATATGCGTAGCATGTTTTATGGATGTACGATTTTAGACAACCTTGATGTAAGTACATGGAATACAGAAAAAGTGGAAAGCATGAAACAAATGTTCTATGGTTGCAACAAACTCACTGGATTATCAGTCGATGATTGGAATGTTGGTGTTGTAACAGATATGAGTGGGATGTTTGTTAATTGTAAAGTATTAACAGATCTTAATGTTTCAGATTGGAACGTAGAAAATGTTACAGATATGTCGAGTATGTTTTATGCTTGCGAAAGCTTGGAATCACTTGATGTAAGTAATTGGGATACTGGAAGTGTTACAGCAATGGACTTAATGTTTTTTAGAAGTAAGAATATCAATAACCTAGATGTTAGCGATTGGAATGTAGAAAATGTTACAACCATGGGAAGTATGTTCTTAGGATGTAGTGCACTTGAAACACTAGATATGAAAGACTGGGATACATCAAGTGTTATGGATATGTCATTTATGTTCCATGACTGCGCCGTATTGGATGGTTTAGAAATTGCGAATTGGAATACAGCAAATGTGACTAATATGTCAAATATGTTTGATCTATGCCCTTCAATTACGGAATTAGACTTATCCAATTGGGATACAAGTAATGTAGTAAATATGCAACGTATGTTCTATGAAAATCAAAGTTTAGAGAAAATTAATTTAGAAAATTGGGATACATCAAATGTAACGGATTTTGTGCAAATGTTTTACAATTGTACACTTCTTAGTTCTATACAATTGGGACCTAATGCCATACTTGATCAGAGTGCTGCATTGCCATTAATTGATACGACAAGTGGAAAATACACAGGTCGTTGGATTGGTATTCATACTGGAAATACATATGCAGATAGTACAACATTTATGGATAGCTACGATGGAAGTATTCCAGATACATATATTTGGGAAATAGCGAAGTTTGACATCATCTTTGATTTGAATGGTGGAACTAGTGATCCAATTGATTCACAAAAAGTTGAATATGGAAATACATCAACAAAACCGTTAGACCCAGAAAGAGATGGATATATTTTTAAAGGATGGGAACTTTCTGATGGACAAAGCTGGGATTTTGATACCTTAATTTATAATGATGTAACATTAGTTGCGAAGTGGGAAAAAATTGTACTTCCACCAGTTAATAATGAGACAAATACAGATTCGCCAAGCAATCCTTCAAATCCATCCATTGCACCAGATTTCAATGGGCAAGTAAAAGATGCAAATAAAGTCGTAGATACAGGTGATTCGACAAGTGTTGAATGGTTTATTTACCTTGGATTGATCGCATTGACAGGTGGAATGGTTGTTTTACGTAATAAAAGAAAATCAAAATAACAATTCTAAACTACAAAGTATTATATGTAAGAGAACAAAAGGGTTATGCTCTTTTGTTTTCTTATGTTTTTATAAATAATGAGACCGTTTTCAAAAGATGCATAACTTATTTGATTTTGACTATGAGTTTGTTATAATTGACAGTAGAGATTAATAAGAGATTCGGAGGATGTAATATGTTAAAAGGTATTGCGGCGTCAAGTGGTGTAGCTATTGCTAAAGTATACAAACTTGAAATGCCAGAAATGAAAATCGAGAAAAAAACGGCAAACCCAGAAGAAGAAGTTGCAAAATTAAAGGCTGCAGTTGAAAAAACAGTTAAGGACATTGAAGCAATTAAGGAAAGAGCTTCACAAAACTTATCTGCTGAAGAATTAGCAGTTTTCGATGCACACTTAATGGTTGCACAAGATCCAGAATTCATTGGTGCTGTTGAAGGACAAATCAATTCAGACAATTGTAATGCAGAATATGCTGCTGACAGTGTAGCAAATATGTATGTTTCTATGTTCGAAGCAATGGAAGATGCATATATGCGTGAACGTGCAGCAGATATTAAAGATGTTACAGTTCGTTTAAAAGCTAACTTATTAGGAGTAGAAATTCCTGATTTAACAGCAATTAACGAAGAAGTTGTAATCGTTGCTTACGATTTAACTCCATCTGATACAGCACAATTAAACAAAGCGTATACAAAAGGATTTGCTACTGAAATTGGTGGTAGAACAAGTCACTCAGCAATTATGGCAAGAAGTTTAGAAATTCCTGCAGTTGTTGGATGTGCTGGAATCCTTGAAACAGCAAAACACGGTCAAGAAGTAATTCTTGATGCAATTAAAGGGGATGTAATTTTAGATCCTACTGCTGAACAAAAAGTGGAATACGAAGCAAAACGTGTTGCACACGAAGAAGAAAAAGAAGCACTTAAAGTATTAGTAGATAAACCATCAATTTCTAAAGATGGTCACCATGTAGAATTAGCTGGAAACATCGGAACACCAAAAGATGTTGAAGGTGTATTAGAAAATGGTGGAGAAGGTGTTGGACTTTACCGTACAGAGTTCTTATACATGAACTCTCAAGAATTCCCAACAGAAGATGAGCAATTCATCGCATACAAGATGGTTCTTGAAGGAATGAAAGGAAAACGTGTCGTTGTTCGTACATTAGACATCGGTGGAGATAAAAAACTTCCTTACTTTGAATTCCCAGAAGAAATGAACCCATTCTTAGGATATCGTGCAATTCGTCTATGCTTAGACAGAAAAGATATCTTCAGAACACAATTACGTGCATTATGTCGTGCATCAATCTACGGAAGATTATGTATTATGTTCCCAATGATTGCGACAGTTAATGAATTCGTAGAAGCAAAAGCATTCTTCGAAGAATGTAAAGCTGAATTAATTGCTGAAGGTGTTGAAGTTAGTGACAACATCGAAGTCGGTATGATGGTTGAAATTCCTGCTGCTGCAGTACTTGCTGACCAATTTGCTAAACACGCTGACTTCTTCTCAATTGGAACAAATGACCTTATCCAATACTCAATGGCTGCTGACCGTATGAGTGAAAAAGTAAGTTACTTATACCAACCATACAACCCAGCAATCTTACGTCTAATTAAAATGACAATTGATGGAGCTCACAAAGAAGGAAAATGGGCTGGTATGTGTGGAGAAATGGCTGGAGAACCAAATGCAGTTGCAATTCTTCTAGGTCTTGGACTTGATGAATTCTCTATGTCAGCAACTTCAATCTTACGTGCTCGTAAAATGGTTACATCATTAGATAAGAAAGAAATGGAAGCTGTAGCTGAAAAATGTTTATCATTTGAAACTGCTGCTGAAGTTGAAGCTTACGTTGAATCAGTAATTAATAAATAAGCATAAAACGCAAAAAGTTTCCTGAAATCGGGAAACTTTTTGCGTCTTATAGAGATTTTGATTGATTTGTTTTCCTAACAGAGGATTTGTATGAAAAACATGTATATCATAACATTGCATATCCATAGACTCAATAAGTGACATGCAACATCATAAAATATTGCTAAAGATTCATAAAAAAGTAAAAACATGAATTTTAATATCGAAAGAAATACAAGAAAAAACAAATATTCATAAGATTGTAAGGAAAGTTTGATATACTTTTAGAAAAGAGGTGAACATGAAAAAAGAAGAACTAACAAATATGATTAAAGCACATCGTGCATTTATGAAATATCAAGATATTGATTTTGAAAGTGATCAAGAACTGAAATTACAACAACCACCACTTACAAAACCAATTACAGCTAATTTGATTATTGACTTACCTAAAATCAGTGATGCCAAAATTGTAAACTCAGATATAACTAAGGTGTTTTATGAAAGAAGAAGTCATCGTGTGTATACAGATGAAGTGATGTCTTTAGCACAAGTATCGTATGTCTTGTGGGCTAGTCAAGGGGTTAAAGAAATTCGCGGAAAATCATATGCGACAATTCGCACAGTTGCCTCAGGTGGGGCACGTCATCCTTTCGAAACGTATATTGTTGTGCGTAACTGTGAGGGATTAAACCCAGGAGTGTACATGTATTTGCCACTGACTCATCAACTTGCATTTTTAAAAGAACTTGATGATATGCAACAAGTAGTGAGTGAAAGTGTATGTGGACAGGTATGGGCAAGTAAAGCAAATGTTATGTTGTATTGGAGTTTTGTAGCATATCGTGCAGAGTGGCGTTATGGTCCTGAAGCACAAAGAGTTGCATTGATTGATGCAGGTCATGTCGGACAAAACTTATATCTTGCATGTAGCGCACTTGGCTTAGGTACTTGTGGAATTGCAGCATTTGATAATGAAAAATGTAACACTTTACTTGATCTAGATGGTGATGAAGAATTTGTTGTATATTGTGCTCCTGTAGGCACAATTGGAAGTGATGAAAAAGCAGAACAAGCCTTCTATGCATTCGTGAAAGAACAAGGACTATAATTTTAGGTCAATTCGCTTTAATTTCTATTGTTACTTTTGCTATAGTTTAGATAATAGAAAGAGGTGGATACAATGGATGTAAAAGAAAAAGTATTGGAAGTTATGAGAGATCATGGTCAACCTATGAGTGCTGGAGAAGTTGAAAAGCTATCAGGACTTGACCGTAAAGAAATCGATAAAGCTTTCAAAGAACTAAAAAAAGAAGAAGCAATCGTATCACCAGTACGATGCAAATGGGAACCAGCGAGATAATCGTTGGTTTTTTCTTTAGTCAAAGAAAAAAGACCTACGCGAGGTCTTTGTCTGTAATATAGGCATATACAAGTTGCATCGTTTGTTCAACTGCTTGGTAGTGTGTACGTTCCATTCCATGGCTTGCATGAACACCAGGTCCAATCAGTGCACCACGAATGTTGTTTCCACCACTCAAAGCAGCACTAACATCACTTCCGTAGTAAGGATAAATATCAACTGCGTAGGATAACTTATTTGCTTTAGCTAGGTTCACCAATTTTGTTGTCATGTTGTAATCATAAGGTCCACTTGAATCTTTTGCACAAATACTTACGTCGTACTCTGTACAAGCTAAATCTAAACCAATACATCCCATATCAACTGCGAGAAGTTCATTGATATTACTAGGAATACTACTTGAACCATGTCCAACTTCTTCATATGTTGAGAAGATAATTTCTACATTGTATGGAAGTTCTATGTTATTGGTTTTGATTGCTTCCAATACTCCCATTAATATAGAAACTGAAATTTTATCATCCAAGAAGCGTGATTTAATAAAGTCACTTTTTGTAATCTCAACTTTTGGGTCAATAGCCACAAAGTCACCATTTTGGATACCAAGTTTTTCTGTATCTTCTTTTGTTTTTACAACTTCATCAATGCGTACAAGCATGTTTTCTATTTTGCGTTCTTTTGTTGCCGCATCAGGATATACATGACTTGCTGGTACATTGGCAAGAATTGTACCAGTGTATATATTTCCTTCTCTTGTGTGAATACGACAGTACTCTGCATCAAGAGTTGGAATCAATGGTCCTCCTAGATTGGTAAGTGCAAGGGTTCCATCACTTGAAATAGAACGAACCATTAAACCAAGTGTGTCAGTGTGTGCACATAATCCAATCGTGTAATCACTAGTTCCTTTTAAAGATACAATTAAGTTTCCTTTTGCATTTCTTGAATATGTGTATCCAAGGGCATTCACTTCTTTTTCTAAGTATTCGATTGCTTTGTTTGTGTATCCTGTCGGACTATCAATACTTAGTAATTCTTTTGCAATACGCAAGACATAATCTTTGTTAAATTTCATAATTCTCCTTATTTTTCGATAACGACTTCATCGTTACCATCTTGTTCTTCTACTTTTACGCGGATAATTTCATCGATAGAACTTGGAATATTTTTCCCAACATAATCTGCACGAATGGGAAGCTCACGATGTCCTCGATCGATAAGTACAGCAAGTTGGATTTCTTTTGGGCGTGCATTAGCCATTAAAGCATCCATTGCGGCACGAACTGTTCGACCTTTAAATAGTACATCATCAACAAGAATTACCTTCTTATCATTGATGGGTAAATTAATTTCTGGCTTTGCTTCATCTTTTACATCATCACGCCAAGGATAGACGTTAATTCCATAACACTCTACCTTTTTGTTTTCGAAGGTTTCAAGGTTTGTTTGGATTCGCTTAGCTAAGTCGATACCGCGTGTTTCAATACCAACTAAAACGATTTGATCTACACCTTTATTGTGTTCAAGAATTTCATGTGTGATTCGTATAAGTGAGCGACGCATACCATTTGCGTCAAGTACTTGTTTCATCATATATCAAGTATAAATTGCAATACCAAAAAAGGCAAACCTCTAATTGTGAAAATAGCACTTTCTTTATTGTAAATTTCAAGTACAATAACACTATATAGATTTCCGCATAAGGAGAAGAAAATTTCGTTATAGTATATAGGGGCAAATTGATTAAGCTAATTTTTTATTGTGCTATAATGCATGTGTAAAGAGGTGATGTAGTTGAGTGAGCAATTATTAGGGAGAATTCATTCATTTGAAAGCTTTGGAACTGTAGATGGACCAGGCATTCGCTTTGTTGTATTTATGCAAGGTTGTCCAATGCGTTGCTTGTATTGTCATAATCCAGATACATGGAAAATAGGCAGTGGTGGTGATGTATACAGCGTAGATGATGTATTCAATCAAATCATGAAATATAAAAACTACATCAAGAAGGGTGGAGTTACTATCAGTGGTGGAGAACCACTAGTGCAAATCGAGTTTGTAACTGAATTGTTGAAACGTTTAAAAGCTCAAGGATTACATACAGCCGTTGATACGAGTGGAATTACATTTGTAAAAAACAGTGCTGCTACACTTGCTAAATTTGATGCATTGTTGGAAGTAACGGATTTATTTTTACTTGATGTTAAACACATTGATCCAGTGAAACATAAAGCATTAACTGGAAAAGAAAATAAAAATCCTCAAGATTTCATGCAATATCTTGCAGATCATAACAAGTCTGTATGGATTCGTTATGTACTCGTTCCAGGATACAGTGATGATGAACACGATATAGAAGCACTCCATACATATTTAAGTAGGTATCGTAATATTGAAAAAATTGAAGTATTACCATACCACACAATGGGAATTGCAAAATATCAGAACTTAAATATTCCATATCCTCTTGAAGGTGTACAAAAACCAAGTAAAGAAGTTATTGATAGAACAAAAGAAATCTTAGGAGTAAAATCACATGCTAACAAATGAGAATTTTAGAAATGAATTTGCAAAGAATGAATTTTCTTTGGTGTTAATTGGTGGAGGTGGTTGTGCAAACTGTACAACAATGTCACCCATTATTCAAAATGTCGGTAAGAAGTTTGAGAATCTACAAGTATATATTGTAGATGCAAGCGAACAAAACAAAGATATAAATACATACTATAAGGTACAACAAGTACCAACGATTCTATTTTTATTTAGAGATGAATTAATTAGTAAAGTACAAGGGTACCAACCTGAGGAAATCTTAGAGATTTATATTGAATCAAAAATGGAAGAATATAAAGCAAAAGCCATGCACTAAATAATACTTATATTAGGGTATATAAATTACAAAGTTTTATATATGGTTTAAAATATTATATTTGGTGGAATGTTAATATATAGGATGTTATATAAAGTGTGACAAGTATATACGATTATGCTATACTGCAAACATCGAAATGATAAGGGAATTGTCCCTTAAGAAGGTGAGGTAAACAAATGTACAAAGGTTGGGAAGGTTTTAATTTAGGAAACTGGACAGACGAAATTAACGTTCGTGATTTCATTCAACGTAACTATACAGAATACGAAGGAGACGAAAGTTTCTTAGCAGATCCTACAGATGGAACAAAAGCATTATGGGATCAAGTTACAGAATTAAATAAACAAGAAGCTGCTGCTGGTGGTGTGTTAGATGCAGATACAAAAATCGTATCTTCATTAACAAGTCATGGTGCTGGATACCTAAACAAAGATTTAGAAAAAATCGTTGGGTTCCAAACAGATAAACCATTCAAACGTTCATTACAACCATTTGGTGGTATTCGTATGAGTGAAACAGCTTTACAAGCATATGGATATGAATTAGATCCAGAAATTAAAGAAGTATTTTCAAAATACCGTAAAACACACAACCAAGGTGTTTTTGATGCATATACTCCAGAAATGCGTCGTGCACGTACTTGTGGAATCATCACAGGTCTTCCTGATGCATATGGACGTGGTCGTATCATTGGTGACTACCGTCGTATTGCCCTATACGGTGTAGACTTCTTAATTGAAGACAAACAAAACTTATTAAACACAGTTCTTCTTGGTTCAATGACTGAAGAAAGAATTCGTGATCGTGAAGAAGTAAGTGAACAAATTCGTGCATTGATCGCACTTAAAGAAATGGCATTAATTTACGGAATCGATATTTCACAACCATCAGTAACTGCACAAGAAGCGATTCAAGCAGTTTACTTTGGATACTTAGCAGCTGTTAAAGACCAAAATGGTGCTGCAATGTCATTAGGACGTACTTCTACATTCTTAGATATCTACATTCAAAGAGATCTAGAAGTTGGAAAAATTACAGAAGAAGAAGCGCAAGAAATGATTGACCACTTCATTATGAAGTTACGTTTAGTTAAATTCATGCGTACTCCTGAATACAATGAATTATTCTCTGGAGACCCAACTTGGGTAACAGAAAGTATTGGTGGGATGTCTCTTGATGGTCGTTCTTTAGTAACAAAGAACTCATTTAGATTCTTACATACACTTGTAAACTTAGGACCAGCACCAGAACCAAACTTAACCGTTCTTTGGTCAACAAGATTACCACACAACTTCAAACGTTTCTGTGCGAAAATCTCAATTGAAACAAGTTCAATTCAATATGAAAATGATGACTTGATGCGCATTGAAATGGGTGATGACTATGCAATTGCATGTTGTGTATCTTGTATGCGTGTTGGTAAAGATATGCAATTCTTTGGAGCAAGAGCAAACCTTGCAAAATGTCTACTTTACGCAATTAACGGTGGGGTTGATGAAAAGAAAAAAATCCAAGTTTCACCAAGAATGGAACCAATTACTTCAGAATACTTAGACTATGAAGAAGTTATGCAAAAATACCAACAAATGATGTCATGGTTAGCTGGACTTTACGTAAATACATTAAACGTAATTCACTACATGCACGATAAATACTCATACGAAGCATTAGAAATGTCATTACATGATCATGATGTTCGTCGTTTCTTTGCGACAGGTATTGCAGGATTATCAGTTGTTGCTGACTCATTATCAGCAATTAAATATGCAAAAGTTAAACCAATTCGTGATGAAGATGGTATTGCAGTAGACTACGAAATCGAAGGTGATTTCCCTAAATATGGAAACAACGATGACCGTGTTGACCGCATTGCAGCTGACTTAGTAAAAACGTTTATGAATATGATTAAAGAACACCGTACATACCGTCATGGTGTACCTTCAATGAGTATCTTAACGATTACTTCAAACGTTGTTTATGGTAAGAAAACAGGAAATACGCCTGATGGACGTAAAGCTGGAGAACCTTTTGCACCAGGGGCTAACCCAATGCACGGACGTGATACACATGGTGCGGTAGCTTCACTTGAATCAGTTGCAAAATTACCATATGAATATTCACGTGATGGAATTTCTAACACGTTCTCAATTGTACCTGACGCGCTAGGAAAAGACGAAGACTAAAAAATAGATAGGAAGTGGCGAAAATGAACAATAAAGCAGAAAACTTAGTAACAATGATTGATGGATATGCACAAAGTGGTGGACACCATTTAAATGTAAACGTATTTGATCGTGAAACATTATTAGATGCACAAGCACACCCAGAAAAATATCCACAACTTACAATTCGTGTATCTGGATATGCGGTAAACTTCAACAAGTTGTCAAAAGAACAACAAGATGATGTTATCCACCGTACAATGCACGAAGGGATGTAATTCAAAAGATTTATTAAAAAGACGTCTACATACAAGTAGGCGTTTTTTCTTTGAAAAAAGACACTACATAGAGTGTCCATCTAACAATTATTCTATATTTAGTAAACGTACTGCATAGCCTGCTTCGGTTATCCAGTTTTCTGGATTATCATCCTGTGCTGGAGATACGTGAGGAATCTGAATCATTGGTCCATCAATTACATAATGATTTGCTTCAATCCATGATGCAAGTGCTTGCGTGACTTCTTCCATTTGTTGAAAACTACCATGAAAGATAATGGAAGCCATCACAAATGGCTTTGTTTCATAGAATGTTACATCATCTATGTTTTCATAGATACCAACCACATTGCTTTGAACTTCAATATCAACATTTTCTTCTTTGTATTCTTTGTCATGATAAATACTCATACCTTGGTAGGGAGTTGCCATTTTCACATTTTGTTGGATCGATTTTTCATATAATGCATTCCAAAGAACTGCTTCATCTTGATAGGAAGGAATACATTTTCTTATCGACATAACATTACGCTTTGGAACTGTTTTTATTTCCACATGATACGATGCAATAGAGCGTCCTTCATGAATTGTCTTTTTATACATGTCAATGAGATTCTGTTTGATTTTAAGTTCTGCAATTTCATTTTGAATTTCCATCTCTCTTGCTAACAAACCACTCTCTAGTATTTCAGGATTATCACCATCGATAATCTCTTTTATAGATTTTAAAGATAACCCAATTCGCTGCAACATCTTGATTTGATTTGCAGTTGCTAGTTGACTAGATGAGTAGTAACGATAATTACTCATTGTATCAATTTTATCAGGTATTAGAATACCCAGTTCTTCATAATGGTGTAAAGCACGAATTGTCAGGTTGGATAACTTAGAAAAATCACCAATTTTAAACATAATGATATCCTCCATTTTATGTTTTCTTACATTTAGTATATAGCAATCTAAAGAAAAACGATATTTTTTAAAAAAGATATTGACTCGTACGTTACGTATGGGTTCATAGTATGTATATAAAGTAATATAAGGAGGATATATTCATGGCAAGACCAGCAACGAAAAAAGATTTATTACTTACAGGAAATGAAATGTATGAAAAACTAATAACACTATTGGATTCATTTACAGATGAGGCATTATATGAATCGTTTGCTTTTGATGTAGAGAAAGAAAAGCAAGCACACTGGAAACGAGATAAAAATATCCGCGATGTGCTAATTCATCTATACGAATGGCATCAATTACTATTACGTTGGGTAGATACAAATTTACATGGAGTGCAAACACAGTTCTTAAAAGAAGGATACAATTGGAAAACCTATGGGAATATGAATATTTACTTTTGGGAAATCCACCAAGAAACAACGTATGAAGAAGCGTTGCAGTTGTTTCAAGAAAGTCATCAGCAAGTAATGCAACTTGCTGATTCATTATCAAATGATGAACTGTTTACAAAAAATACGTATAGTTGGGTAGGAGGTAGCGTACTTGGCAGTTATTTTGTTTCTGTTACATCAAGTCATTACGATTGGGCATTAAAGAAGTTACGCAAGTACAAAAAATCGTTATAAATACGCAATATGTATCACCATTCTATATTAAAATCGAGAGCATAAGAACTTCTAATTTTTATACATTCGTTTACAATGTATAAAAAAATAAATCTTCTACTATTATTTATAGCCAGATTATTGCTATAATATAAACAGTGCAAAAAAAGAAATGTGTAGTGTGTTAATAAGGAGGAACTCTTATGTTCAAAACGAAAAAGATTTTTTTGCAGTGCGCAATAGTAGCAGTTTTATTGTGCACTGTCTTTGTGTTTGCTAGTAACAGTGTACAAGCAAATGCAAATAAGCATACAGCAATGATCACAGAAAAAAGTGCAGAGTGGTCAAATGAAGCAAATTACGAAGCGGATTTAACATTAAAAGTAAATGGTTCACAATTTGCTAAATCACAAGATGTTGTATTCGTACTCGACCGTTCAGGTAGTATGGATATGGAATACATTCAAGAAGGAAATATGGTTGAGCTTGATGCTAGTGGAAACAAGACACAACGTTATGTTGGTTCACATGTTGCATCATCACCATGTCTAAATCCAGATCATTTCTACTTCCAAAAGAAAAGAGATGCTGAGCCTAATGAAATTCCAACAGATCCAGATACAACAAAAATTTATCCAAATGCGGATAACACAGAAATGATTGTATACAACAATCAAGAAGTTACAATTAAAGCACGACTTAAAGCGAATTCTACTACGGATACGGAAGATTACGCTTCAGTAGAAGCGAAATGGGTTGTATTAGATATGACAAAACCAGTCAATCACTATCATTTATTTGCGCACAACCAACCAGAACGTTTATCTGGTGGAAAAGTTATTGCTGCAGTTGATGGAACATACAATGATGCAGCATATCACTTCAAAAAAGTTGGTGATTCTTATGAACGAATTAGTACATGGGATACAACAGATACACGTAGTGGTGCAAGTGAGGGGTTATGGGACCATGCAGATGAAGCAAAAGGTTGCTATGACCGCTGGTTAGAAGCAAAAGCAGCGGTAAAGAAATTTGCTGCTGAATTACTTAAACAAAATGAAACATATGGATTAGATAACAAGATTTCTGTTGTACCATTTTCAGGAAGAGATGCAACTTTATATAACTTCTTAAACAAGGCTAAGACCTTACAAAAAGAGTACCTTGTAAATAGTCAACAATCAGGTACATATGATTATGGATTAGATATTGATGCAAGTGGAAATATTTTACCATATGATTCGAAAGTCAATTGGACAGATGATGCTACGACGGTAAGTAATGCGGTTGATAAACTATTTACAACGGCAAATACCGATTATGTTTATGGATTAAGTGAAGCCTATAACATGATTCAATCGCGTACCGATAAAGCAAAAGAAGAAAAAGATGTTACTGTAATTTTATTATCCGATGGAAAACCAGATCCATCAGGTAATCAAACTTTAGCTGGTTTAACAGCGTTTGCAAATCGTATGGATACAATTCGACCACTTGCAAATGCGATTAAGGGTTCAACTGATGAAGTTATTAAATATGAAGGTGATCCATTATTCGCAAACTTTTGGAACTCAAAAACAACAGCACGCCCACGTCATGATGTACTAGATGAACATCTTGTAAGTGAATTAGATGAAAATGGAAACTCTGTTTATGTTGGTGTATATGGTACTAATTCAAGAATTCTTACAGTTGGTTATATGATGGAAAATGAATTGTATAATGATCAATTAAGAGAGATTGCAACAGATCCAGTATTGGACCACATCCAGCTAGATGCAAATGCACAAGATTCGACATCTGGTGTATTAGCAGATAAAGTATTTGAAGGATTTTTAACTGCTGGAGGTAGACAAGCAGTTTTACGCGATACGATTAGTAAGTATTACTATATTCCAGAAGGTGTCAATATTCCAAATGTTGAAATCGAAGGAACTAAAGAAACTGGACAAACAATCGTTTGGACGATTGGAAATATCTTTGAATATACAGAAGCTGAACAACCAACGATTACTGTACCTTTAGTGTTACGTGAAGAATACCGCGATGTAGAAAAGGTAACGTACTATCCAACCAATGCAGATAATCCTGAACCAGATTTATATACACCAGATCGTGGTGTGGATGATGGCGATACAGGAGCAAAATTATACTACAAAGATCCTGCAGGAGATGACCGTATTTATACGATTGGTACACCAAAACTTCCAGTGAAGCCAAAAGTAACGGAACCAGAAATTCCAGTAGATCCAAAAGATCCAAAAGATCCAGAAGAACCAAAAGATCCAATTATTCAATTACCATCAAAAGATACAACAAGTACAACTGTATTACCTAGTGTAGCTGCCGGAGATAGAACAAAAGCATCAACACTACTTCTAATTGGTGGATTGAGTTTAGTTGCTGTGGCTATGTTACTATCACGCAGACGACAAGTAAAAACTAAGTAAAGGTGTAAAAAGTAGGCACCCATACGTTTCAAGAAATGCACGATTGTTACTTATTTTGAGTTTATTTATTTCGAAATACGATAACAAAATTATAAAGGCTTAATTCAACCAGTGCATACCAAGTCTCGATAAATCACTGATAAGTACTGAATAATTTATGTGTCTTTAAAGCATTTCTTGTGATGG
>NZ_SODD01000024.1 GCF_004365815.1 Breznakia blatticola | reverse complement strand
TTACCTTCCTTATTTTTATATGGTAATCTTACATTTCAATGTATCATCATACATGTAACAATCTAAGTTAGGTGCGCATCGGTTGAATTAAGCCAAAATAAATAAAGTAGGATCACAATTTATCTCTATTGGAGATGTATTTGAAATCCTTGAAGTATTAAAAAATATAAGCGCATCCAGCGCTAATAATTTACAGTATATATATTTTGTTAATGTAATGAAAGTAAAATACTCATTGCTTCTACAAGAATTATATCTAAAATCAATAAAGGATTCTAATGATGGAAACTTTGATGACTACTTACGATTATTAAATGGTTATATTATTCCTAGAGTAATTAGATCGAATAATAATACTTTGAAATTATATAGTTACCAAAGTAACTTTAAAGATGAATCAAAAGAAGTTATTGATAAAATTTGTTATACTGAAATACCATTTTTGGGAGGAAAAGCTAATGTATTGTTTGGAAATAAAGATACAAATTCAAATGATACGTATTTTAATTTTCTATATAGGGAGTATTATAATCTATATAGTTTATTTGATGAAGAAAACGGGTACTCAACAGAACTTATAGATAAGCGCACTTATGAACTTGATCCTTTCGCATTTTTAGGGAAGTCAAATTATGTAGTCAAAACTTTAAAGACAAAAGTAATTGACGAAGATACTGATCCATATTATGTTTTTACTAATATGTTTGATATTGATAGAATAATCAGGTTACAATTTGAAAGAAGATCAAACAAAAATGAATCTGAATTAGAATATTTCCTTAGAAGAATAAATAGTTATATCGAAAAAAATTCAATAACAAATAATAAGAGCATATTTGTAGATTCTGAGGAAATTAAGTATGCGAATGTTTTCTCAAATAATGATTTAGAAGCAGTACAGAAATATATTCTAGCTCCAGTAGACACTAAAGGAGTTGAAAGTATAAAGAAGCCCAAGGCTAAAAGAATTCTTGAGTTTTTAAGAGCTAATGAAGGAAACCTAAAAAAGGATGATATAAAGGAACTTACAGATTGGGAAAAGCATCTTAATACACCTAAGAAAACTGTTACTAAGGACTTAAAAAAGTTTATTGAAAGACTTTCCAAGGAAGATAGATTTAAAGAAAAGATTATGGAGATTATTAATGAATAATATTGATCGCTTTCTTCGTGTGATATATAAGGATTCAGATTTTTTTACAAGTGATATTTACTTTCAAAAAATTACCGAGCGGAATGCTAAAATTTCTTAAAAAGAAGTGGGTAAAAAATATTTGGAACTATATCCAGAGGAGTATAATATTGAGGAAGTATTAATGTTGTCTGATTCAATTATCAACGAAATTGAGAACGATTTGAATGTTAAATCATTTAATCCAATACATCTGTTTATACATGTATCAAAAAAAATATTATCCGAAAGAAATTCGCAGATACTTGTTGATTTTGATAATTTATTTGAATGGGATGGGTGTGTAAATAAAGTTGATCCAAGGATAATATTCGGCGCAAAGTTATCCGAGAGTGAGGGATTTGACTGTAATTGCAAACCTATTGTTAAGCACGATGAAGTAAGGATTGAAAAATGTTTGAAGGACATTGGGGTTTGTGATAATCATATGCATCTAAATGGATCTGGATACAATTGGGAAATGAATTGGCATTCATTATCGACAAAAAAAATGAAAGCAAAAAAATTGGAAAAGATCGCCCATAATAGAGAAATGAAAGATTCCATGGAAAAGATGCAAATTAGAATTCTTGGATTAAAAGCATACCTGTATAACGAAGTATTGAACTGGAAGTTTGGAATTGCTAAGTATATTGATAATAGAGATTTTTTAATAAGGGTTATTGAAAATGGAAGTTATTCATATATGAACGGTGGAAAAAACATTATTGATGGTCTAATATGTTTATGGGATAAAAAAAATATTATCTCTACTGAGGATTTTCAATACCATCATAAAAATGAAGTGTTATTGTTTTTCTATCTTTTTAGAATGATTCGTTTAGATGAATTAAGTTATGAAGGCTATAAAGTAGCTAATTCATATATTTCCTATTTATGCAAATGCCGGCAAATGTTTGTGCAAGACAATAATGGGATAGGATTTTCTAAATTTAAAGATTCAGAAAACATCAAGGAATTATTTATTCCAAATTCTCAAAAGGATAAATTGTATATTGGCATTTTTGACAAATATTATTGTGATAAAATTACACATAAAGTTGAATTCAGAATAGCACCTAAAAAGACAAGTGATATTAATGAAATGATTAACCAACTAGATGATGCAAATGAAAAGGTTTATAGTTTCTATAAAAAAAGAGATCCTAATGTTAAAAAGATAGATTATAAATTAGTGATTCATTATATTAAGGAAGATCACAAAATACAGAAAGACGAAGTACGGAACTTTCAAGTAAGAAGAAAACTTAAGGAAGATAAAAAAATTGATCAATATTTTTCTAGTAAGAGAAAAAGTAGGGAGCAACCTCATATTGTTGGAATTGACACTGCAAATTTTGAGTTAAATTGCCCGCCGGAAGTATATGGACCAACATTTCGAAGACATAGAAAAATGATAGGGAAATATTATAATTTAGGAATAACATATCACGTTGGGGAAGAGTTTGCATCATTAGCTAGTGGAATACGTGCTATTGATGAGTGCATTGAATTTATTAATCTTAAGTCTGGAGATAGGCTAGGTCACGCAATTGCTTTAGGTATTGATGTCATCGAATATTTTAAGATTAAGAGAAACTATATTATTACAACTTTACAAAAACATGTGGATGATTTAGCATGGCTACTTAGCTATATAAGCAATACGGATTCAATCTATGCAGAGCTATTAGCTGAGTTTGATAGATTTTCATATGAATTACTTGGAGAAACTGTACAACTGACTAACTATATAGATAGCATGAGTTTACGTAGTGATGATCCTAATAGTATAGATACTAAAGAAGTGAATCGTACAAAAACAGATAAAAATTATGATAATCCAAGATGGAAACAAGCAAATAAGAATAAAAATGCTAAATATTTATATAAGAAATATCTCTCTTATAAACAACAAAAAAAGGGTGATGAAAAGTTATGCATAACTGCAACAGAACAATATATGACAGCAGTGAAAAATGTTCAAGGTATTATTAAGGAAAAAATATATAATAAAAGAATAGTTATTGAAACTAATCCATCATCAAATAAGAAGATATCTTCAGTAAAAAAATATATTAATTTACCATTATTTAAATTTAATTCAAAATATATAGAAGATGGAACGAAGCATCATATTCAAACTACTATAAATACAGATGATAGTGCAATATTTGGAACAGATTTGTATAATGAGTATTCATTGATAGCATTATCTTTGATAAAAAATGGAGTAGATGTTGAAGATGTATTTGATTATATAAAATATTTAGCAGTACTATCTAATGAAACAACATTTATTTCGTAAAGACAATGAAAACAAAATGATACAAAACTTGTGGATTTTAATATATCTTGGATTAGCATTTGAATTATAGAGGTAGTATAAAATGTTTTATGAAAACGAAAGTTATACAAATTCCTTAATAATGCTAACTTTATTACAATAAAGCCAAATATAAACGATAATGGACTTGAAAGAAATTTCAAGTCCATTTTGTGTTATGTAGAAAATTTCAAAAGTTTTTGGAAAGATGTTCTACTTTTTTAATGGACAGTAAAAAATATAATGAAAGTATGAGGTGACCCAATGCGGAGTAGAGAAATTGATGTAATTAATTTGTTGCTGAATGAAAAGAAAATTTATGCCTATAACGAATTAGCTGTTTCATATGGTATATCAGATAGATTGGTCCGGTATGCAATAGAAGATGCAAATGTATTACTAGAAAGTATTGGTGCTTCTCAGATTGAGAAAATACGTGGAAAAGGTGTTTTATTGAATGTTGATGAAGAAGAGAAAAAGAGAATCTTAGAGTATATATATTTAAAAGATGATCCTTATCAAAACAAAAGTGATCGAGAAGTAATTATGTTCTTTAATATTCTAGATAATTCAAATAAGATACTAGCTCAGGATTTTCAGGAATTGTTTGGTGTAAGTAAGTCGGCAATAGACCAAAGTATGAAAAGTATACGTGGTTGGTGTAAAGAATTTGGAATTGACATTGTTAGTAATAATAAAGAAGGATTGTCACTTACAGGAAGTGAAGGTTACATTCGATTATTAGTAAATAATATTATTAATACCCAAATTGATATTCAAGAATTAATTAATGAGGATTTAGAGCGACTGAGTAATGATAAGTTTACCTCAATTCTAAATTTCTTGAATCAAGCTGATTTAATCACAATCTATCATGATTTGAGAAAAACATTTTCTGAGGAATCATTAAACAATGAATTGTATTTTCTACAGTTGTCGATATATTTCTGTGTTTGGAAAGCAAGATATTTCAATCAAAATTCTATAAGGGAAGATGATAGGTTTATTAAGAAATATCGTGCTGAGCATACTGAACTTATTGTTGATCGATTTTTGTCTATATTCAATATAAATAATGTTCCTGGTGATGAGAGAAATTATTTAGATTTTATGGTTGATAGTTTGAATATTCAACGTAAGCAAACATTACCTAGAGAATGGGTAAAGATACAAATGTTCATGATTGAGTTAATTGAAAGTATGTCAATAAAAAGAAGTGTTGCTTACGAAAGAGATACAAATTTATTTGAGAATTTAGTACAGCACTTTGCTGCTTTGTTGAAAAGAATTGATGAAAATATAGAGATATATAATCCATTAAAAAACATGGTTAAACAAGAATATCAATCAATATATGAAGATATTCAAGCATCATTAGATGAATTACCTGTATTTAAGAATCGCAATATATCAGAAAGTGAAATTGCTTATTTGTGCATTCATTTTGGTGCAAGTGAAGAAAAACTGAAATCAATGCAATCAGAAAAATATCGAGTAATTATTATGTGCGGACATGGATTAGCAACAGGAGAATTACTTGCTCAAAGAGTAAAGCGTATTTATCAATTTGATGTTATTGGAATTGTTGGATCATATGAAGCACAAGCAACAAGGAGAATGAATGCAGACTTTATATTGAAAACTACAAATGTTGAAGTTGATACACTTCCGTCTTTGCAAATTAATCCAATGTTACACCAAGTGGATAAGGAAAAGATTGAAGCATTTATTGCCCTTAACAAGCAACATTTCCATAGTTTTCCAAAGAAGATAGAAAAACATGATGTACTAGAAGATATTATCGAGTGCATATTTAAAGATAACGAAAGATTAAATAAAACATTACTTACAGAAAAAATCGGTAATGTATTAGAAAAACATGAAATTCATTTTAAGAAGAAAGGATATCAACCAATGATTAGTGATGTATTAAAAGATGAGTATATTCAGTTAAATGTGAAAGCAAAAGATTGGCAAGATGTTATTGTGCAAGTTGCAAATCCTCTACTAAAGGACAAGGTTATTGAACCGTGTTATGTAGATGCAATGATAGAAAGCGTTAATAAGTTTGGCCCCTATATTGTAATTAGTGAGGGCGTCGCTTTAGCACATGCTAGACCAGAAGAGGGAGTTAATGAACTTGGTATAAGTTTAGTAACCTTAGATCCACCAATAGCATTTAATCACGAGGATCACGATCCCGTTAAGTTGGTATTTTGTTTAGCTGCAATTGATGACAATGCACATCTTAAAATGATGGCAACAATTGTAAAACTAATAAATGAAGAAAAGAAGATAGAAGAATTAGTGTCAATAAAAGACAAAGAAGAGTTTAAAAAAGTCTTGTTTGAATTTGAGAAAAATTAGTTTCGAGGGAAACAGAAAGGAGAAGTTATGGCGAATTTAAAAATCTTAATGGTCTGTGGGGCTGGATTAGGTAGTAGTTTTGCTTGTCAAATGACCACAGAAGATGTCATCAACAGTTTAGGTGTACAAGTTGATTTGGATCACAGTGATATTTCAAGTGCATTATCATATAATCCAGACATTATTATGACAGCAGAGAACTTTAGATCACAGTTTGCAAATTATACGATTGATGAATCTAAAACAACTATGATTTATTTGAAAAACATCGTTAGCAAAAAAGAAATTGAAGAAAAGCTAACACCTGTTTTAAAAGCAAAAGGCGTTTTATAGAAGGAGAAGAAAATGGAAGTAGTAAATTTTATTATTAACAATATTCTGACACAAGCAGCAATTACGATTGCATTAATTGCGATGGCAGGATTAATCTTACAGAAAAAACCAGTAGGTAATGTTATCTCTGGTACATTAAAAACATTATTAGGGTTCCAAGTATTATCGGCTGGTTCAAGTATTATTGTTCAAGCGTTAACATACTTTGGTCAAATATTTACTGAAGGATTTGGAATGGAAGGTATTATCCCTTCTATAGAATCAATTAATGGACAAGCAATGAATGATTTAGGTTTAGGAAGTCAAATTGCCTTAACATTCTTAGCTATCTTTATTTGTAATATTTTAATCGCAAGATTCACAAAATGGAAATACATCTTCTTAACAGGACAAGCGATCCTTTGGATGGCTACAATGTGTACAGTATTTGGTTACTTTGCAGGATTAAGAGGATTCCCATTAATTTTAGTTGGTGGTATTATTGGTGGAATTTTCGCAGTAGCAATGCCAGCAATTGCCCAACCTATTATTCGAAAGATTACCGGCAGTAATGATATTGCCTTAGGTCACTTTTGTACAATTGGATATATGTTTACTGCAGGTGTATCAAAACTTGTTGGAGATCCAAGTAAATCTACAGAAGATTTAAAATTACCAAAAGGATTTGAATTCTTACAAGATACATACTTATCAGTAATGGTAGTTATGGTTCCAATGTTCGTTATTACTGCAGCATTTGCTGGACCAGAATTCTGTGCTCAATTTGCAGGAAGTACAAACTACTTAATGCATGCATTCTTACAAGCAATTCAATTTGTAGTTGGTGTATATGTATTGTTATCTGGGGTTCGTTTACTTCTTGGAGAAATCGTACCTGCATTTAGAGGTATTGCAATGAAAGTTGTGCCAAATGCAATTCCTGCTCTTGATTGTCCAGTATTATTCCCATACGCACCAAATGCAGTAATCGTTGGATTTGTTTCAACAACAATTGGTAGTGTCGTTGCAATGTTTGTCTTACCAGTATTTAGTTTACCAATGATTTTACCAGGTATGTTAACAAACTTCTTTGCCGGAGGAACAGCTGGTATCTTTGGAAATGCAACAGGAGGACGTAGAGGAGCAATTATCTCAGGAATTTGTCATGGTTTCTTCATTACATTATTACCTGCATTACTTGTTGGTATCTTCAATGGATTAGGATTTATTAATGCAACAGCAACTGATGTTGATACTGTAGCAGCTGCATTATTATATGCTTGGTTATTATTACCATTATTTAAAATGATGGGAGTGTAATAAGATTACATGTTTTTTAAAAAGAAGGAAAAGAAAAAAGTAGAGGTTAGGCAAGAAGAAGTAGTTGAAATAGATGTAGAAGCACTCACGAAAGAAATAGAGAAACTTAAAAGTGAACTTAGTGATGATTCTAATGGGCAAGCTTATGCTGATATTGCTAAACAATATGAATTACTTAAAAACTATGATGACGCAATCAACTACTATGAAAAATGTTTAGATATAGATAAAACATTAGGGGCTAATTATAACCGCTTAATGAGTTTATACAATGTCAAACGCCGCGAAGCGGCTGAAAGTAAAGACAATGATCAAATTCAATATTATTTGAATAAGATTGATTCATTAATGCAGTTATCAAAAGATGTAATAAGAGGAAAAATTTAATGTATACAAATTTAAGAGAAGTATTAAAAGAAGCAAACGAATTAAATATGGCAATAGGAGCATTTAACACACATAACTTAGAAATGTTACCAGCTATAATACAAGCAGCAGTAAATCAAAAAACTCCTGTAATTATTCAAACTAGCTGTGGAACAGCTAACTTTATTGGACATGAAAACTTAGTGTCAGTTTGTAAGGCAATGGGTGAAACTTATGGCGTAAATGTTGTATTACATTTAGATCATGCTAAAGATTTCAATGAAATCAAAAAAGCAATTGACGCAGGATATAGCTCAGTTATGTTTGATGGATCATCATTACCATTAAAAGAGAATATTTTAGGAACTAAAAGAGTTGTTGATTACGCAAAAAAATTCAATGTAAGTGTTGAAGGTGAATTAGGTACAGTAGGTGGAACTGAAGATGGAATCGAAGTTGCAGAACAAGATATTCATTATACTAATCCACAAGATGCAATTGAATTTGTAAAGCAAACAGGTGTTGATGCACTTGCAATCGCTGTAGGTACTTCACATGGTTCATATAAAGCAAAAACTAATATTAGTTTTGAACGCTTACAAGAAATTAAAGAAGTAGTTGAAATTCCTTTAGTTATCCATGGTGGAACTGGAGTAAAAGACGAAGATGTAAAGAAAGTAATCCAACAAGGAATTAGAAAATTCAATGTAGGAACAGAACTTCTTGTGACATGGAATAGGTTATCAACTGAATTATATGATAGTCATGCAGAAAATGTATCCAATAGAGATAATGTTATGCCTGCTTTAGAAGCAATTACTAATGTAGTTGAGAAGAAAATTAGCCTATTTAAAAATATCTAAAGCAAAAAGGCTAGCAATGCTAGCCTTTTGTATATATGGAGGTATAAATGAATAAAGTAATGGTATTAGTAGGAGGATTGCCAGGAACAGGGAAATCATATCTTACTAAAATGATTATAGATAAATATAAAAATATGAAATGGTTATCTTTTGATGAACTAAAAGAAAAGTATTGGGATGAATATGGCTATAATACAAATGATGAAAAGTTAGAAGTTAATATTCAAGCATTAAATGATTTTTATATTATTTTAGATAAAACCATGAGTAATAGTGAATATGTAATTATTGATTATCCTTTTAGTAATAAACAAAAAGATAAATTAGAAGAACTAGCAAATAAATATAATTTTTCTATTTTAACAATTCGCTTACTTGGTGATTTAGATGTTTTATACGATAGACAAAAAACAAGAGATTTAGCTAATGATCGTCATCTAGGACATGTAATGAATTCTTATCATAAAGGAGATGTATTAAATGACCGTTCACAAGCAGATGCATTACTAACATATGATGTATTTATTGATAGATGTAAAAATCGAGGATATGATACTTTCCAACTAGGTCAACTAGTAGAATTAGATGTTACAGATTATAATAAAATAGAATATAAGCAACTCTTTACAGTATTAGATAAGATAATTGGAGGATAATCATGGCAATAGCATGTATAGGACAAACAGTCTATGATGTGACATTTTTAATTGAAGAAGAAATATCAGAAAATAAGAAGTATAAAACAAAAGAAAAAATGGAATGTATTGGTGGTCCTGCAGCTAATTCAGCAGCCCTATGTTCATTATGGAATGAAGATACATATTTAGTATCAAGGCTAGGAACAGACTTTTATGGTGATAAAATCATGAAAGAACTCGATAGTAAAACAAGTATTAAATTAAGTTCAATGATGATATCTAAAGAATATTCAACACCAATAAGTACAATAATTACAAATAAAGTAAATGGTAATCGAACAATAGTAACTTATGATGAAAAAGAAGAAGTATTAGATATTCCATCTTTTGATAGTGAACCTAAGGTTATTTTAGTAGATGGACATTTCTTAAGTGTTGCCTTACCAACAATGAAAAAATATAGTGATGCAATTACAGTGATGGATGCAGGATCATATAACCAAGAAAAACATGAGATGTGTACATTAGTAGATTACTTAGTGTGTTCGCAAGACTTTGCCCAACAATACTGTAATAGGGAATTAAATCCAGATAATAATGATGATATTAATGATGCATTTGAAAAACTATCAAAACTTAATCCAAATTGTATAGTAATAACATTTGGAGATAAGGGATGTTATTATCAGGAAAATGAAAAGATAATACATTTGCCTGCTTTTCTAACAAATACAATAGATACAACAGGAGCAGGAGATATCTTTCATGGTGCATTTGCTTATTGCATTCATAATGAATTTGCGCTTAGACAAGCACTTATCTATAGTTCAATGGCAGCTTCAATATCTACCGAAACCATTGGGAGTTATGTATCAATACCAACACTAGAAACAGTTAAAGAAAGATTGAATGATATATAAGAATATGATAATGATCCAATAATTTGTTAATAATACAAAAAAATAACTAGATGTTTACAAATCTCTTTTCTGATGTTTGACACACCGAGTATTCTTAGCACACTGTTAACAGAGATCGATGCGTCTTCTTCTTTAGATTTTTTCGTTGCAACATATTTTCTCTCAGTTAATCGACCAGTATGCTCATTGCTTTTTTTAAGATTTCTAAAGCATCTTTTGTGTCCTTCAACTCTTTTCGTAGTCTTGCATTTTCTTTCGCTTCATCACTTGCATAATTACCACTACCACGAACATTAATATCGCCACTATTTTTGAACTCTTGAATCCATTTACCTAATGTACTATATCCAATATTCAAGTTATTGGCACATTGCTTGATGGATATTTCTGGATGATTAAGATGATATTGAACTGCATCTAGCTTAAATTGTTTAGTGTATTGTTTGCCTTTTGACATTGATAACACCTCCTCTAGTTATCTGTACGTCCATCTACTTACATTATACCAAATGTCGGAAAATCTCTGTTTCAGTGGTCCTATTTTTATACTAGCATCAATGTTAAGCTAGTTGATGTTTTACCAACGAGCTCTGATTTATCCAAAGAATGCTATGTGCAAAAAAGACCAAAATAAAAGACTAAAGATAACACTCAAACGAGTTACCTTAGTTCTTTTTAGGTTGCGCTAGTTATTTTACGCTTACAATAATCTCTCGTTTTTTTTCATTAGTTTTATCACTCCTTCACCTCCGGATTATATTATTTCATACACCGGAATAAAAAAATAAGTGGTCCCTTTTTCAATGGCAACATGCCATGAAAGTGGTCCACTTTTAAATTACAATAAACAGCTGATACAAATAAGTATTTGCATGCCAACTTTGATTTATTAGCTAAAGGTAGCAAAAGCGAAATGTATAAATGTTGGTATCAAATTGATAAAGAAGATATAGAACTCAGAGATATTTTCATAGATTATACTGAAATTATAGATAGTTGATATGGCGCACTACTAATTGTATGAGACATAGGTGGATGTTTATCGAAATGTAGTGGTAACAAAAATGCAAGTCGAAGCAGTCTATATAGCAATAGATAATAAAAAAATGTGTAGCAGAGCCGTACACTCTCGACTTATACAGTTTATTTTACACTCTCTATAATCACGGTTATAAGTATTGCTAAGTCATTATAATTATTCAAGATACATCAATAAGCACATTTTTATGTTATTGGGTTTTTCTATGGGACAAAACATCCTCTTGTTTTTGATTAGTTAATCTAAAATATCATACTATTAATGATAGTAACTTTTTTTCTATCATGTGATACTATTTTCGTCTTTATTAAATGATGAAACTTCTTAATATTCACTTGCTTACCGTGATATAATGTTTGCATATTTAAAGTAAGAAATGGAGGAAAAAGTGTGTTAAATAACAAGGACAGAGCTATTCAAATATTAAAATCTACATATGGTGAAAATGCAGAATTTAGAGATGGCCAATTAAGTGCAATTGTTTCGGTTTTGGAGAAGAAAAAAACTTTAGTTGTTCAAAGAACAGGATGGGGAAAATCTATAGTATATTTTATTGCTACTAAAATTTTAAGAGAACGTGGATCAGGACCATCAATTATTATCAGTCCATTATTGTCTTTAATGAAGAATCAGATTGACACAGCAAAAAAAATTGGTTTAAATATCGTAACAATTAATAGTGATAATAAAAATGATTGGGATCGAATTTATGAGGATCTTAATAGATATGATGCATTAATTATATCTCCTGAAAGACTATCAAATGGAGTATTTATGAGTAATTTTTACAATATAAGTAACATAAAGCTCTTTGTTGTAGATGAAGCGCATTCTATTTCGGATTGGGGACATGATTTTAGACCTGATTACCAAAGAATTGTAAAGCTTTTAGATAACTTGCCAGTTGATATATCCATATTAGGAACAACTGCAACAGCAAATAATAGAGTCATTAATGATATTAAAAATCAATTAGGAGAAGATTTAGAAATTGTTAGAGGTAATTTAATTAGAGATAATTTGAGTATACAAGTAAATCCAAAGCAAACTCGTGAAGAAAGACTAGCGTGGATACTTGATAATCTACAAGATAATGAGAAATTAAATAAGGGTCAGGGAATTATTTATTGTTTAACACAGAGAGATTGTGATAATGTTGCCGAATTTCTTAACCAAAACGATTTAAGTGTTGCTTCTTATCATTCGGGTTTAGAACCCAATGCTTCACAGAGGAATCTTGAGCTGTTTGATCAAGGAGAAATACGAATTCTAGTTGCCACAGTGAAGTTGGGGATGGGGTATGATAAATCTGACATTAGATTTGTAATACATTATCAACTACCCTCAAATTTAATTGCCTATTATCAACAAATCGGTCGAGCAGGTAGAGACGGACAATTAGCATATGCCATTCTATTGCATGGAGCGGAAGATGAAGAAATTCTTACATATTTTATGGAAGAAACCTGCTCTAAGCCTGATTTGTTAAGTGAAATTATTTCATATGCAACGGATGGGATAAAATATTATGATTTGTATTCTAGAATAAATGCAAAAGCATCAAAAGTAAAAGTTGGATTAAACTATTTGCTTGTACATGATTATATTTATAAAGACAAGTCTTATTATCGTACAAATTTGACAAATCATTTTGATAAGGAGAAAGAAAGAATAAAACAAGAAAACCTCAATATAACTAGAAAAAGTGAGTTAAAAAAGTTGAAAGAATACTTAACGACATCTTCATGTAGTATGAAATTTATAGCAGATGAATTAAATGCACCTGATTTTGCTGAGTCGTGTGGGATTTGCGCAAATTGTGTAGGTCATAAGGTAATGAAGACAGATTTTTCTTTGAATGCGTATAAAAGTGCTTCTAAATATATGACGAACAGACACGGAAAGATACTCCCAAGAAAACAATGGTCAACAGGCGCACGTATACCAAATAATGAAGTAATGCAAGAAGGCTGGGTGTTATCTAATGATTATTATTCAGAGATTGGGCAACTAGTGAAAAAAGAAAAATACGATGATTGTGTATTTTCAACTAAATTAGTTAATCATTCGGTGAATTTTTTAAAGAGACGGAAGGCTGTTGATACTATTAATTTAATAGTATCTGTACCAAGTATAAGAAGACCTAATTTGGTGACTAACTTTTCTGTCGCTTTAGCGAACGATTTGAATATCCAGTATATTAATGCTGTAAAGAAAAACGCAGAAGGTAAAGAGCAAAAAACACTATTGAGTTCCGGATTTCAGCAAGAGAATATTCAAAATACAATTTCTATAAACAAAACATATATTCAAGGGAAAAGAATTTTGTTGGTTGATGATATGGTTGATTCTAGATGGACATTTACTGTAATTGCGTCTGAATTGTTAAAGGCTGGTGCAACTGTTGTTTATCCATTTGCACTCGTTAAAACAGGAGGGAATTAGTATGTCACAGTATAGTGCAATTGAAAAAATACTTATAGCTTTAGAAAGTGATTTGTTGGACAGTACATTAAATGATATAGAAAAAGATAAACTTGTAAACTATAACATTAATGAATTTATTGAGAGGGATCACATTAGCAAAATTTCTATGCCAGATGATTTAAGAAATAAAATCACTAACCAATTAAATCAAGGGATAAAACTAAGTCTTAGATTAGAAGAACTTTCACAAAGAGGTATAAAAGTTTTCTTTTCTAAGTCGCAGAAGTTGTCCAAAGAAATAACGAGTAAGTTCATTAGAAAAAACAACTTGTATTTTATCATTGGAAATGAAAAGTTACTTACGATAAGCAATCCCAATATTACAGTTTCATATTCCGATTTTAAACAATGTACTTCTTCTGTTATCTTCATAACAGATAGACCAATTAACACTTTACTTAGTTATGCTGATGTGCGGAGTGCAATTGCTAATGATAGAATTTTGTTAATATCGGATAAATACCAAGCAAAATCAGGCATTATAGAAAATGAATTGAAGTCAATGAAAATGAACAAATCAAGGGTAAAAACAGTTTTTATTTCTGGTTCGAGAACACAAAATGAAATTCCCGAAATCATTCAAGAATCCCTGAAATCAATAATAAAACAAAATATAAGAATAGTTATTGGAGATTCAAAGAAAGGTGTTGATAATGAAATAATTGATTATTTAAGATCCTCTCCCAAATATACAAATGTAAAAATCTATACTATCAAGCAAACTCCCCGAGTAAAAATAGAACCTGAGTGGGAATTAGAAACAATTGAGGTTGATGAATTGCTTAAACGACAGCAACAACAAATGCAAAAAGATAGACAAATGGCTGAAGTCGCGGATTGGGGATTGTCAATATTTAAGCCAATTATTATAAATAGATACGGTGCAATAGAAGTTAGCTCAGGTACTCTAAGGAATACAATTCAACTATTATTAAATAATAAGTATGTTAAGTTTTTCTATGTCATTAATGGGGAAATGATGGTTAAAAATCTAAAGAATATAAATGATTTAATTAATACACTAGAGCAATATAAAAATGAGAAATTAACAGTATCAGAAAAAGAGGAAATCTCAGAAGCAAAAACTGTTTGCAAAGATATTGAGCCAAGATTAGTTAAATATAGAAAAATATCTGAGAAATTCTCTCAATTGCTGAAAAATGAACAAAAGATAATAAATGAAAGTAAGAAAAATACTAAAAGTATTGATCAATTGTCATTTTTTGGATAAATGAATTTGCTTAGGATATAGTTTTATAGAATTTAACAACCTTAAAGAAATGTAGAAAAGACGAAAAATAGAATAATAAAGTTTTACAAGTAACAGGTATTATTATTTTATAAAAAACTCAAAGTGTGGGTTTCATAACTATACATAACATCATGATTTACGATTATTTGTTTATTAAAGAAACAATATAGCTAAGAAGAAAAGTGAGACAAACTAAATATGTATGGTTTTATGAGAATATAAAACTTTACACAAACTATCATAAAATGACAGCTGAAATGGAACAGCTGTCATTTTACATTAATTTTGCTTCTTTGAACGTAAGTAACTAAATGCTAGTGCTACTACAGTTACACCAACAATTGCACTGACAAATAGAGTGTCGCTGTTTGAAGAATCATCTTCGATAATTGCATCAACTTTCTTTTGTGCTGCAAGCCAGTCAAAGAATTGTTCACCTTCTTTGTTAGTTGCATTGTTGTTTAGTAGATATACCCATGCTGCATGTGTTTCAAGTTCAACTCCGTCAACTTCAACACTCTCAAATTCCGTGTATGTAATATTTAGACCAAGAGCTTTCGCGTTCGTATATGCGTCTTGAGAATAACTTACTGGAATGGTATCATCCGTTTTTGTGTGAGCCATCCAAATAGGGATGTCTTTAACGGTTTCTAGTTTATCCTGCGGCACTTCATAGGCTTGGCAAATAGGGAAAGCAGCTGCAAACAATTCTGGAGCAGCAAATAGCGTTTTCCATACTTGGTAACCTCCCATTGAGCCTCCACCGATATACACACGGTCTGTATCGATGTTAGGGTTTTGTTCGATGTATTCTTTTATCATGTCGACAACTGCTTCGGTTTGATCTTCACCAGTTAGAGTTAATTCATCCCATAAGGTTAATTCCGGCATCCAAAAGGTCGAACTTTGAGGTGCAAGAACATATGGGACATCAAATACAGTTTGTGCTTCATCGCTAACGAATGCAGATGCACCTTTATTACCTAATATTTGTGTAATGTTGTTTTCTCCACCTTCACCAGCGCCATGGAACCAGATAATTAGTGGATGCTTGTTGCCGTCATCTTTAGGCTTATAATCACGATAGTGGATACCACTACTACTTTCACCACTAGTAAAAGCATCAACTGAGCCAAAACTAACGTTACCTTGATTGTAAGTCGGTTGTAGTTCACTTCCATCTGCTAATGGAATTGCTTTTGATGTTAGTTGATATTGAACCGTTAATGGATGATTTAAAAATGCATCATCATCCCAATACAATACATAGGCAAGACCAACGTCTACACCATAAGATAGGTGTAAGATAACTGTCTTGTTTTCATTTTCAAATTCGATTTGTTCGATGATTCTTTCACCGTTTTCAACTTCAACACCTTCAAGTGCGTAATCTGTAGTTACTTGATATGTATCGTTTGTGATTGCATCTGTTTGAACTGGCACATCATAGTGAATTTTCACTTGATTGATTTGTGCACCGTAATCGAATACGTTACCTACAACATCAAAACTGACAGTAGTTGTATTTGCATAAAGTGTATCGTTTTGCGCGTGCATGAAAAAGCTTGCGAATAGTAAGCTTGTAATGAGTAATAATTTCTTCATTTCTCTTCATTCCTTTCACATTGAAATGTATTACTTATTCCCCTTAAAAGTAATATGGTTTATCGATGTTTATCAGGAACGCTCCTATGAAGTGTATTGTATAAACAACCACTTTCAATTTTGATTATACCAATAGTTTTCTAATGTGCAAGTGAAATCTAATGTTTTTTCAACTATTGACATTGAAATATCACTGGTATATAAATAAATCAAAGTGGATTACCATAAAAACCACGAAAGGGGATTGTACAATGAAAGAGACAATGATGGATTATATAATCGAGACAGAAGCAGTATGTAAAACAAATTTACAGCAAGCAAAAATACTTATACAGCCACTAATGGAATGTTTTCTAGAATGGGAGTATGAAAAGATACTGATTGTTGCTAGTGGGTCAAGTGCCAATGCTGCACTTTGCGCAAAATACTTTATGCAAGATACGTTATACTGTGATGTAGAAGTGATTAGTCCATATACATTTACACACTATACGAAATATGTGGATGATAAAACATTTGTATTTGCTATTAGTCAAAGTGGATCAAGCACCAATACCATTGATGCAATAGAGAAAATCCAAAAGTTAAATCGTAAAGCAATTGTCCTAACTGGCAATATACATAGTGATGTTGCATCAGCTGATGTCGTAATTGACTATGGCGTAGGTAAAGAAAGCGTAGGGTATGTTACTAAGGGAGTAAGTACACTTGCTTTGTATTTATGCATATTTGCTATACATACGTCATATCAACTAGAGTATATTAGTGCAAAAGATGTAGATGGTTTTCATGCACAATTATCATGTATTTATGATGCATATCCTCAACTGATTACACAAGCTGTCGATTTTTATAGAAGTCATCAAAAAGCGTTATTATCCATGTCAAAGCTCTTTATTTGTGCAGTTGGTCCGAACATAGGTGCTGCTTGTGAAGGTGCTTTAAAAATTAGTGAAACAGTTAAGATACCAGCTTTTGCCTATGAAATAGAGGAGTATATTCATGGACCTAATTTACAATTAGATCCATCATATACTGTAATCTGTATTGATAATCATGATGCAAGTTCAAAACGAGTACAAGATATTTGGCATGCAACTACTTGTATTACAGATCATAGCTATTTAATATCAAGAGGTATAGAGGGAGATACTATCTATCATTATGACCTTGATGTACTACCAACATTATCACCGCTTATCCACGTAGTTCTTTTTCAGGTTTTGGCATACCAGATTACAACCGAGAAAAACCAGTGGGAAGACCATATTTTGATGAAAGACTTTAATAAAGTGGTAAAAAGTAAGACAAAATAGAAAAAAACTAAAATTGTAAAACATACGATAAATAAAAGGAAATCTTATATTTTTGGATTTCCTTTTTTCTTTGTGTGAACAAAAATCTAAAGAAAGCGCTTGCAAAAGTAAATATGTACTGGTATATTGAAAATGTAAAGTGGATTAGCAAAGAAACCACAAGAGGGCCCAGAGGTTTCTGATAAGATACGCTTTATGTTTCATTATTGATTGATTGAGGAGGACAAAATGGAAAAAGAAAAAGTAACATTAGCAAAATTTGATGTAGATAAATATCTTAAAGAAGGTGATGCAATTTATGCACAACGTGGTGCAGTTGAAAAAGTTGCAGATGAGATCGTTGAAAAAGGATTCAAAAATATCTTCTTTCTAGGAATTGGTGGTACGTATGCTGAGTTTGCTCCAGTGAAATACTTCATGGATAAATATTCAGATTTAGATGTGTATTTAGTTGAAGCAGCTGAAATTAATGTATTACGTCCAAAGAAACTTACGAAAGATTCTGTTGTTATTACAGCAAGTGCTTCAGGGGATACAAAAGAAATCGTTGAAGCAGCAACTTGGATTAAAGCAGAAGGAATCGAAGTGGTTTCATTCACGAAACATGAAAGTCCATTAGGAAAAGTTTCTACAAAAATTATCCAAGCAGATGTAACAACAGGTATGTGTGAATACAGTTACTTGTTATTTGACTTATTAGCATTGCGTATTTTAAATAAAATGGGATACTTCCCAAAATACGAATTATTTGCTGATCAAATGAAAGGAATCTTCAAAAACCTAGTTGCAATTCGCGAACAATTCGACCCTAAAGCTGAAGAAATCGCTAAGAAATACTACAACGAACCATACAATATTTGGGTAGGTTCAGGAGCAACTTGGGGTGAAACATACTTATTCTCAATGTGTATCTTAGAAGAAATGCAATGGGTACGTACAAAATCTGTTACATCTCCTGAATTCTTCCATGGTACACTTGAATTAGTAGAACCAGGAGTTCCAGTATTCTTAGTAAAAGGTGAAGATGAATGTCGTCAACTAGACACTCGTGTAGAAAGATTCTGTCAACGTTTTACAAACAAACTTGTTGTATTTGATACACAAGAATATGCACTTGATGGAATTGATGATGAATTTAGAGTGATTGTTTCACCTATGATTGCAACATCAGTCTTAACAGAACGTTTAGCAGCTCACTATGAAACATACACAAAACATAACTTGAACTACAGACGTTACTACCGTCAATTCGAATACTAAGATGAATATAGAAGCAGTAATCTTCGACATGGATGGTGTCATTATTGATTCAGAACCCTTTAATTTATATGAGTTTTATTGCTTTGCACAACAACATGGAGTACAAGTACCTATGCAAGAACTTAGAAAAATTATCGGTACGAGTCATGAAGTGACATGGAACTATCTTGCTTCATGGTTGCATTTAGATAAAAATGCACTGGAAATGGATGCGTATTATCGGCAAACCTATCAAGGAGAGCCTTTCGATGTTACTGATTTCTTACAACCTTACCTAAAATTCTTATTGAAGGAATTAAAAAAACAAAATGTAAAACTCTCCGTTGCAAGTTCGAATGATCCAGATATCATCGAACATGTTTGTAAAGAAAACGGTATTGAAACATACTTTGATTCCATCGTTAGTGGACGCATGTTTACTAAGTCGAAGCCGAATCCTGAAATCTACGTCTATACATTGAACACACTTGGTGTAAGTGCAGATCATGCAATCGTGATTGAAGATTCTAAGGATGGAATTGAAGCTGCAAAGCAAGCTGGTATGAAAGTGATAGCGATAAAAGACCATCGCTATCACATCGACCAGCAAAAAAGCAGATTATCTTGTAGAAAATTTGTTTGAAGCATATCAACTGATTGCAAGTCTTATGTAAAAAGGAGTAAAGCAAATGAATGAATTGTGTGCAATGAATGGACATTATCGATTCTATCAACTGGAGACCTTCTTTGAAAAGGTTTCATCTATAGGATTTAAAAAAGCAGAAATATGGACAGGACCCCATCATTATTTTATGGATTATCAAGGATATGAGGATGTAAATAAACTCAAAAAGTTGGAGAAAGCATACGGAGTGAAAATCGAAGTGATTTGTCCAGAACAAACCAATCCAAAACCAAATAATATGGCAGCCAAAGATTCACAAGCTATCAAGCGAGTGGAAGCCTATTTCAAACATGCAATTGATGTAGCAAGTCAAATTGATGCCAAGTTAGTTCTTGTGACTAGTGGTTGGGCATTTCTTGATGAAGATGTAAATGAAGCGTTTAAGCGAAGTGTGCAAATGATGAAAAAACTAGTAGCCTACGCAGAAAGTAAACACATTCGTTTAGCTATTGAAGCATTGCAAAAAGATGAATCAAGACTTGTGAATTCCATTTCATCTTTACAATCCTATTTACAAGCAGTCGATCATGACAATTTATATGTTTGTATCGATTTTGGAGCGATGGCAGGTGCAAATGAAACGCTAGATGATTATTTCAAAGCATTTGGTAAGAAAATTGCACATGTGCACTTCGTTGATGGAAAACCAGTTGGTCACTTAGCATGGTCAGATGGAACAAGGGATATGAAAGCGGATTTAGAAATCCTACAAAAATATGGATATGAGGGGTTACTTTCATTAGAAAGTGTAAACAATATCTACTTTGAAAAGCCATTTGAAGCAGATCAAAAAACAATGAATCAATATCAAGTATGTAGTAAGGAGTAAGAACATGAGACATTACATAATAGCATCACATGGAACATTTGCCAAAGGAATTTATGAGAGTATCAAAATCATAATTGGTGAGCAAGAAAACGTAACCATTATTAATGGATATGTAGAAGACACAAACATTGAAAAACAGGTAAAGGATGCTTTTGATAGCATTGCTGATGATGCAGAAATTATTGCACTAACCGATGTGTTTGGTGGAAGTGTAAATAATGAATTTATGAAGTATGTAGGAAAAGAAAACTACTACTTAGTAACCGGTATGAATTTACCATTATTAATGCAAATATTTCTAGCAGATCCAAGTGTAGATATCGCAACAACACTTGATCAAATTACAAGCAGTGTAGATACTGCACCAAAGTTTTGCAACAAATTATTTGAAGATGTGAATGACGATGACGAGTTTTAAAGGAGGAAAATATAATGATTAAACTAGTAAGGGTAGATCACAGATTATTACATGGACAAGTAGCATTTTCTTGGACAAATGGAGTAGGAGCCGACTGTATTTTGGTTGCTAGTGACTCTGTGATTAATGACGATGTATGGAAAACCACTTTAAAACTTGGAAAACCTTCAGGTTGTAAATTGGTAATTAAGGATATGAAAAATTCTATTGAGGCAATCAATAGTGGAGTAACAGATAAATATAAATTAATTATTGTTGTGCAAAGCATTGCGGAAGCGCAAGAATTGGTCAATGGATGTCCATCTATTCAAAGTATCAATCTAGGAAACACAAAAGAAGAGGGTGATACAAGAGCGTTAAGTAAACAAATCTTTGTAACACCTAAAGAAGAAGAAATATTACGATCATTTATCGATAAAGGATTGGAAGTCGAAATCCGTCCATTAGTCGATGATAAAAAAATACTTGTCAAAAACGTACTATAACTATAGACAGGAGGGAAGACAATGTTATTAGAATCAATTTTATTGGGTCTAGTTGCTGTATGGGGAGTGCTGGATTACCAATTTGGGACATTATATACATTTAGACCAATTACGACTGGTCCAATTGTAGGATTAATTTTAGGGGACTTCGAAATGGGTATCACTGTAGGAGCGAGTCTTGAATTAATCTTTATGGGTGCAATTTCCGTTGGTGCTTACATACCACCAGATGTAGTCGTTGGTGGAATCTTAGGTACTGCATTTGCAATTACAACTGGAGCAGGAGTAGAAACAGCAATCACTCTTGCAATGCCAATTGCATTAATTGCTTTATCAATTAGTAACTTTATTGCAGCTTTAACACCTGCATTTCTAAAAATAGCAGATGATGCTGCGACCAAAGGTGATTCGAAAAAAATTACAAAAGTTCACTGGTTAATGGGTGCTTTTGGAGTCATTGAAAAATTCTTACTTGTTTCTTTATCATTCTATTTTGGAGTAGATGCTGTACAAGCAGTTATTGGTTCAATTCCTGAAGTTGCAATCAATGGTATGGCAATTGCTGCTGGTATGTTACCAACATTAGGATTTGCGATGTTAATGCGTATGATCTTGAATAAAAAACTTGTACCATTCTATTTCTTAGGATATACATTAACCGCATTTTTAGGAATGCCAGTACTTGGAGTAGCAATTATTGGTGTGATTATCGTAATTGAAAAATTTGGCTTCTTAGATGGCAGTAAGAAATTTGCCACAGCAGATGGCGTACAAGAGGAGGACATGGATGATGACGACTTCTAATCAAAATACAGTGGAAAACCAACCATTAATCACAAAAAAAGAACTGACAAGAATGTGTTTCAACACTGGAGCACTTGGAATGGAGTACTCTTGGAACTATCCACGTCAAATGCACATGGCATTCTTATTGATGATTGATAAACAACTAAAGAAAATTTACAAAGACAATCCTGAGGGATATGCAGAAGCATTAACACGTCACATGGAATTCTTCAACATTACGCCTCAACTCGCACCATTTGTTGGTGGGATTGTATTATCAATGGAAGAAGAACGTAATAAAGGCTTGATCGATGGTAGCGCAATTAGTGGAGTTAAAGCTGCACTAATGGGACCACTTTCAGGAATTGGAGATTCTATTTTCTTAGGATGTATTCGTGTTATTGCTCTTGGAGTTGGACTTTCATTAGCACAACAAGGAAATATTCTTGGACCAATTCTATATTTCTTAATTTATAACATTCCTGCATTCTTAGTTCGTGTATTTGGTGCACATTTAGGATATGACTTAGGATTTACATACCTACAAAAAGCACAAGCAAACGGTACTATGGATAAACTTATGCATGCTGCAGGTATTCTTGGAATCATGGTTATTGGTTCGATGACTTGTGATATGTTCTGGGCAGAAGTATCTTTGAAAATTGGAAGTGGAGAAACTGCACAAACCTTACAAGAAATTTTAGATGGAATCATGCCTGGACTTGTTGGTCTAGGGGTCACATGGACATATTACTGGGCACTAGGTAAAAAAGTAGGACCAGTAAAACTTATCTTATTAACTGTTGTATTTGGAATTGTAATGGCATACTTCGGCATCATGGCTGCTTAAAATCATGATTAACAAGTATATCGATTATATACAAGATCCAAACGATACGTATCAAACGTATTTAGAAAAAGCAAAAACGTACAATGTTCGTTGTATCTTTGCCGAAGAAGATCAATTAGAACAAACAAGAACGTTTTTACAAGATAGCGATATTATCATTGCTGGAGCAATTGATTTTCCTGAAGGAAAGATGACCTTGGATGAAAAGTTAAACGAATTCAAACGGTACGCTACTTTAGGATATAAAGAAATTGATTATGTATTAAACCAAGAAAACATTGAGAATCGTAATTTTGATGCCATTCTTGATGAATTGGTTCAAGTTGCTTATTTCTGTAAACAACACAACATTGTGGATAAAGCAATTGTTGAAATGTGTAAGTTGGATGAAACTTCCAAAGAAAAAGTTTGCCAATTAGCCAATATTGCAAAACCTGTCTTTTTAAAGACATCGACAGGGCGCAGTTTTGGTGGTGCAACACTTGAAGATGTGAAGTTGATGAGAAAGACCTTAGACAATCAAATACAGATTAAAGCAGCCGGTGGTATTAGAACATACCAAGATGCAAAATCTTTTGTAGAAGTTGGAGCAAATGCCTTAGGCGCAAGTGCTGCCATCGCTATCATTGAGGGCGAAAAATAATCAAAACTGGCATGCATGAGCATGCCGGTTTTTTGAAAGGAGGAATGCATGTCTACATATAAAATGAGACACACAAAAATCAGTAAACCGTTTCTAAAACGGGTCTTATATTTAGCTTTACCTGTGGTTATTCAACAACTGTTAGTCAATTTACTAAGTATTGCAGATACACTCATGATTGGTGGAATTAGTGAAGAGGCGATAAGTGCAGTAACGGTCGCCAATAAGTTTTTCTTTATTTTTAATCTAGCTGTCTTTGGTCTAGCTAATGGTGTTGGTATTTATATTGCACAATATTTTGGGGCAAAAAATCATAATGCATATCATCAAACATTCCGTTTTGGTTTGCGTGCATGTTTTTGGGTAGGGTGTATATCAACGATCTATTTATGTATCTTTCCTGAAAGTGTAATTACGTTCTTTGTAAGTAAGCAAAGTACAATCCAACTTGCATTGGAGTATTTGGAAGTTGTTAGATATTCGTATATACCTTTTGCATTGACTATGATGATTGCAGTTGCATATCGTGTAATTGGTTTACCGAAAATTCCAATGGTAAGTGGAGCAATTGCCTTTGTAAGTAATGTTGTACTTAACTATGTATTAATCTTTGGACATTTTGGTTTTGCGCCATTAAGTGTACAAGGTGCAGCACTAGCAACGATGATCTCACGATTCTTAGAGTTAGGATTTTTAGTAATCTTATTATTCCAAAGAAACGCAACTTTACACTTAGGTAAATCGGTTGGCAAAATGCAAAGTGAATCAAAATACAATATTATTAAAAATACCATTCCCTTAATTTTCAATGAAATTATCTGGTCCGTTGGTTTAAGTGTTGTATTTATGAATTACTGCTATGTAAACGAAGCTTTTATACCAGCACTTACAGTAGTGGACAATGTATCGAGTCTGGTTTATGTAGCTTTTGCTGGATGTGCAGCAGCAACTGGAGCAATTGTCGGCAATGATTTAGGTGCCAATGAGATGGAACAAGCAAGAAAAGATTCCATGCGTTTAATTAAGATTGGGCTAGCTATTTACGTTGTTGGTAGTGTACTTGTACTTGCACTAACTCCAGTTATTCCAAAAGCGTTCTCTTTAGGAACACAGAATACGAAGATGGCAATTATTCTACTTATCATTAAAGCAATGGTCATGTGGACACAAGGGTATGCAGAAACTTGCTATTATATCTTACGTGCAGGAGGAGATACAAACTCAGTTCTTGCGATAGATGGCTTGTTTATTGTCTTTGGTCCAACATTTCTTAGTATACTAACAACACGTGTGTTGCACTTGGATTTAATCTGGGTATTCGCATGTGTCGAAGGTGTCAATATACTCAAGGTATTTATTGCAACTCATTTTTATCATAAAGAAAATTGGGTAAAAAACATCACCTTAAAAGAGGAGGGAAACTGTGGATGAGCATAGTCGACTGATTCTACATGCCAATGACGAGTTTCATCGTTAGCGTTTCTTCTATATACATCATGAAGAAAGGAGATAAACGATGAATATACGTGATTTTACACAACAAGATAAAGAAATATATTACGAGATGTCAAAAGACTTTTATAGTGGGTTTGCAACATTGGAAGAAGGTTCAATTGAACAGTATGAAGCAACCTTTAAAATGGTGATGAAAAACTCTCCGTACGTAAGAGGACTTATTCTAGAAATGGATCAACAAATTGTCGGTTATGCACTTTTAGGGTTCTTTTGGAGTAATGGAAATGAAAGTATTACCATCTTAATAGATGAACTCTATATTTGCCCACAAATGCGTGGTCAAAACTGTGGAAGAAAGTTCTTTCAATGGTTAGAAGCAAACTATGATATTGATGATTATACATTCACTTTAGAAGTAAACCCACGCAATGAAAAAGCATTAGCCTTCTATGAAAAGTTGGGATATAAACGAACTGAATATATCGTAATGGAAAAGTATTAGATACATAGCGAAGAGGGAAATTCTTTCTTTGCTTTTTCTTATATTATTACATATCGTAATTTAGATAAAATTAATTTGTTATCATTTGCTTTTTGAATTCATGTGGTATAATGAAACCGTAAAGAGGTTGTACCATGAAATTATTAACATTAGACATTATTGTCTGCAATGAAATCAAATATATGATTGAAAACACTCCACTTCTAGAGGGTGAGAAACTTCCAAGTGAAAGAGAGTTAGCAGAGAAGTTTGAAGTTCAACGAGGAACCGTTCGAACGGGATTAAAACTGCTACTTCAAGAAGGTTGGATTTGCGCTAAAGAAAGAAGTGGGTATTTTGTTGCGCCTAGACGTATTGAAAAGAATGTATACCGCATTTCTTCAACATCGCAAACAGTTGCAGAAATGGGTAAGAAACAACGATTGAAGTTGCTTTCCATCTCACGCAAAGAAGTAGGTAAAGAACTATCAATTAAACTTAAACTACCAATTGGAACAAAATACTATGCAATTGAGAGAATTCGCTATGTTGATGATGAAAAAATCTCATTGGAAGCTTCTGCTGTTCCATATGATGTAGCACCAGATCTAGATAAAAAAGATTTAGAGAATAATTCTTTATATGATGTATTGGAAGATGATTATTTAAACAATATCGCATTTTCAGAACAAGAAATTATTGTCGTAGAAAGTGATGAATATACTGCAAAAGCTCTATCTATACCAGTAGGACAAAAACTTGTAAAACAACAAGGACTCGTTATGTCAAAAGAAAAAGAACCAATCGAGTACATTGAAGCGTATATGCTTATGGATCGTTTTGTGTTTGTAAATAATGATTTGTTACCAAAGAAAGGAAGAAATTAGTATGGATTATCGGATGCCGATTTATATCCAAATCAAGGATGCGATTATTAAGAAAATTAATAATCAAGAATACTTACCTGGAGAAGCGATTCCTAGTGAAAGAAAGCTTGCTGAAATGTATCAAGTAAATCGAATGACGGTAAAAAAGGCCATTGAATCTTTGGTAGAAGAAGGATACTTATTTCGAATTCATGGAAAAGGTACATTTGTGCAAAGAAAGAACTCACAACGTCTAATTCTTGGTGGAGAAGATGCATATGGTATTAGTGCATTACTTCGCGAACAAGGAGCACAAACAAGAGATATCGTTCTTGAAAAAGGAATGTTAAAAGCTTTTAATTATTTAGGTTCTAAAATGGAACTAGCAAAATATGAAGATGTATATTTAATTCACCGTCTTCGTTGTGCCAATGATGCACCATTTGCCATGGAATATTGTTATATGCCATTTAAATACTTCGAAGATGTAGATGATTACAACTTTGAAGATGTATCTATTTATGACTATATGGCAAGAAAAGGAAGATTCCCACAAAAGTTTAAACAACGTCTTATTATCATTGAAGCAGATGAAAAACTAGCTAAACAAATGGGAATTAAAATAAATGATCCACTTTACTATTTTGAATACATTGGTCAAGATAGTGAAGGACACATAGTAGAATACACAGAAAGTTATTTGCGATGTGACAAAGCTGTGTTTACATACGAAGCAATACGTTAAATACAATTGTATATATTAAAGATAAACGACTCAGTACTTGGAAAATTCAAGATAGTGTCGTTTTTTTTAAAATCATGTATTTTATTTATCATGTTAATAATACGAATTTGTAGCATACAATACATATTCAATGTCAGAAGTATTTATTAGAAAGAAAATTGATACTAATCTTTATTAATTTCCGCATACATGAGGAAAAGTATTGTAATGAGTGTGTAGTTAGAGGAAAATTTCCGCAGATAATCGGAAAAAGGTCGTCTTGTTAGAAAGGATGCGGAAAAATATAATGTAATTAGAAAGGAGAGTATATGAGAAGATATTTAATTGCAACTCATGGAGAAATGGCATCAGGTATGTTATCAACAATCCGCTTATTAGCAGGAGATAGAAATGATATCGACATAATTGATGCATATGTCAATTCTGATTCAATAATTGATGAAGTGAAGAAGTATTTTTCTAGTCAAGTTGATAATGAAATTATTGTCTTTACGGATCTATTGGCAGGAAGTGTTAATCGTGAAATTATGAGATATATGAATGAAAATGTTCACATAATTTCTGGATTCAATTTGCCATTTGTATTAGAAATGCTATTTTATGACGAAGAAATGGATACAACTTTTCTCAATGAAAAAATAGTACAAGCTAGAGAACAAATGGTTTATGTAAATATGTTAGCGAGAGGAGAGTATAATGATTAAGCTATTACGAGTTGATGATCGATTACTTCATGGTCAAGTAGCTTTCGCTTGGACAAAGAGTTTGAAAGTGAATTTAATAATTGTAGCAAATGATAAGATAGCACATGATGAATTTACAAAAATGACATTAGGTTTGGCAAAACCACAAAATGTTAATCTTACAATAGTTGAGGTGAAAAAGGCTGTTGAAATACTAAAAACGGATAAAGCGAAAAAGTATTCATCGTTGATAATTGTAAATAATTTGGAAGATGCCAAAGAGTTAATAATGAATGTTGATGAATTACATAGTTTAAATCTAGGTGGTTTACGTGAGCGAGAAGGAAGCACTAGATACACAAATGCGATAACGTTAACTGAAAAAGATGTGGATATTTGTCGTGAGATTTTAGATAAAGGATACGAAATCGAAGCGCGTCAAATGCCTTCAGATAATAAACAAGATATTAAAGACTTAATTAAGTAGACGAGGGGGTATATATGAATATTGTTCAACAAATACTTTTAGGTTTAATCGCTGTCTTTGGATGGTGTGAATATGTTGATGGAATTAATAAGTCAACACGACCACTTGTGATGTGTACACTGGTTGGTCTTGTATTGGGTGATTTAAGCAAAGGTATTATTATTGGTGGTACATTGGAACTAGCCACTATGGGGATGATGGGAATTGGTATATCAATTCCAATAAACATAACAATAGCGGGAGTGTTAGGAGCAGGGTTTGCGATTTCAGGGGGATTAAGTACTGAAGCTGCAGTTGCTTTAGCAATACCTGTTGGGATTGTATTTAGATTATTAGAGCACTTAGCTACAACTGGTTATGATTTAGTTGCAGCTAGGTTGTTATTTGATAATCCCGAAAAGAATACACCTAAGCAAGTGTATCGATCATTTTGGATTATTTTTGGATTAAGTTGTGTGTTTATGTTCTTAACTGTATTTATTAGTTTATTGGTTGGAGCAGAAGCAGTTGCAAATATTGCTAACTCTATTCCAGAAGATGTTATGAATGCAATTGGAACTGGTACAAACTTACTTACCGCACTTGGATTTGCGATGCTATTTAATTTAACTATGACACCTAAAACATTAGCATTCTTTTTTATTGGGTTCGTATGTGCTGCATATTTACAAATGCCAACAATGGCAGTTGCAATTTTAGGTGCTGCTTTTGCTGCAGTTGCATTCTTTTTCACAAAAGATAAAGACACAGGAGCAGAAGAAAGTGGTATTATCGATTTTGATGATTTAGATGATGAACCACAAGAGGTAACAGAAATTAAGAAAATGTTATCTAAATCTGATTTAAAAAGCATTTTCTTTAAGTCGTTTGGACTAGAGGGACCGTTTATTTATTCTAGATTACAATCAATTGGTTATTGTCGTGCGATGTTACCTGCAATTGAAAAAATATATTCTGATCCACAAGATCAGTCTGATGCGATTAATCGTCATTTAGAGTTTTTTAATAGTAATCCAGAATTTTCAACATTTATTATGGGTATTTCTGCTTCTATGGAAGAGCAAAATGCTCAAGATAAAAATTTCGATGCTGCTAGTATTAACAGTGTTAAAGCTGGATTAATGGGACCATTAGCTGGTATTGGTGATAGCTTTTGGTGGGGAATCGTAAAAACTGTTGCTGCTGGTATTGGATGTCAATTTGCGATGCAAGGAAGCATATTAGGACCGATTCTATTCTTGTTAGTGTTTAATGTACCACACTGGATTATGCGATATATTTTAACATTCAAAGGTTACGAATTGGGACATAAGGTTCTCGAGATGATGTCAAAAAGTAATATTATTGAAAAAATGTCACTGTGTGCTGGTATTTTGGGAATGTGTGTAATCGGAGCGATGACTTGCGACATGATTAGCATATCTACACCATTGGTATTCCATATGGCTAATGGCGTTACTGTTGAAGTTCAAGCAATTTTAGATGAAATATTACCGAACTTACTTCCATTAATTTCAATTTTTGTAATATCGAAATTACTGCGTAAAGAAGTAAAAGTTCTTCCATTAATTTTTGCGTTATTGGCATTTGGAATTGTATTCAATTTAATCGGAATTATTGCATAGTTTGAAAGGAAGTTTAGATATGAGAGATATGTTTGATTATATGGAGAAAGCTCCAGGATTATGTCTAGATATTTTAAAAGATAGAGATAAACGAATAGAGAAACTTGCAAATTTATATACAAAAAAAGAACGCAAGAAGATAGTTGTTGTTGCCTCGGGGTCGTCTTATAATATTGCAATGTCTGTAAAGTGGTATATGCAAAATACGCTCAATGTAGAAGTAAAAGTTGTATGGTCAGTTACGTATGTTATGTATGATTATGCATATGATGATCAAGCATTTGTTATTTGTATGTCACAATCAGGAAGAAGTACAAATACGATTGCTGCAGTGAAAAAAGCTATGTCTCTTGGGCATGAAGTATGTGTTTTGACAACGAATAAAGATGCTCCAATTCAAAAATATTGTTCCAATGTATTTGAATATGGAAGTGGAAGTGATGATTATTATGTTGCAAAAGGATATCCATGTTCAAGTGTCTTCCTTATGAAATTTACAGTTGAATGTGCTAGCAAGTTACAACAATGGAAAGAACAAAAAAAGAAACAGGAAATTGGCAAAATTGAGAAGCAAATCTCTTGTATGGCTGATAGCAAAGATAAATCCATAAAATTTTTCGAAAGTCACAAGACATCTATTCTTAATAGTCGAAGAATGATGCTGGTTGGTATTGGAAGTACATTCGGTGTAGCTCTAGAAGGTGCATTAAAACTTAATGAAATGATTGGTTCAGCTACTAATGCTTATGAGATGGAAGAGTTTGTACATGGTCCATCGTACGAAATCAGAAAGGACCATGTGATCATTTTTATTGATAATAACAGTGAGTCACATGATAGAATGATTCAATTATTTAATGCGACAAAAGGTCTAACAGACCACGTTTATTTGATTACTAACGATTGTAGTCTTCAAGATAAAAATACACTTAATATTACTGGCGGAGATAATTATGATATGAATATTATAAATGATATTATACCGTTTCAAGTGTTTTCCGAGTGTATTTGCAGTGAATTAGATTTATTAAGTTACAACTTATCTAATTATGATTTCGAAAGAAAGATAAAAGCAAAGGCATAAGAAAAAGCAGTACAATCACTTTGTAATTCTGATATTTAGACAGAGTTACTTTAAGTGATTGTCTGCTTTTTTATTGAGTGTGTCCTAAATATGTTGTGATAAAGTCCTTTACTTTTGCTTGATCCATTTCACAAAGTAGCTTAGCTGATTCCTTGTTTGTAATCATGGATAAAATTGATTGCAAAACTTGTTGATAAGTTGATAACTCAGATAATGAATGTGTAATAATTATCACTGATTTAAAAACATTTTTTTCATAAGTAAACTTAGATTGAGCTGTTATATAATATATAGAATCAGTTTTTTGAGGTGATATTGTAAAAACTAAAGCTATATCATTTTTTACAGTTATTTTGAAATTATTGAATTTTAATAAATTGATAACTTCTCGTGAAGATTCATTATCGATGTTTGATTTCGATATTGATTCTGGTATTTCGCTCCAACTTGTAACAGGTTTGTATGAGACCCAAATGTTTTGAAATAAGTTTTTAGTTGAATACGTATCTTGGAATTTTTGTGTAAGTTTATTTTTTATTTGCTCTAAATCTGTAGAAGTCAAAATAGAATGGATGTATTGGATAGGTACATGTATTTTGTAAGTTATTGGTACAGAACTTAATACCACATCATAGATGTCATGTTGAATGTTTGGGAGTTCATACAACTCAACTACATCTAAACGATTGATGTACTCCGAAAACTGATTTATGATTTTAAATTTTTGTATTTCGATAGCACTTCTTCCCAAAGATGAAACAATAAGGATATTCTTCTTTTGGACTTCACCAACCATTTTTTCAATAGCTAGTCCAATATACAGCGCTATGTATCCACACTCGTCTTCAATCACAGAAACATTCATTTCATCTTGTATTACTTTCTTAGCGATTAAAGCCAATTCATATGCAAACGGATAGTTTGTTTTTATGTCATCTAACATCATGTTTCTAGAAATTAAACCACTTTGTAATCTCAAAATAAGTGGATTTAGATGCAGTTTTAAGACGTTCTTGAAATAATCGTCTGAACCAAGATCAATTCCTGCTTCCATGTAAATATCAAAAATTATTTTTTCAATCAAGAACTCTACTTGCTTTGATACTTTTTTTTCACCCTCATCAGAAAGTATCATTTTTTTAGCAAGAATGTGAGATGTCAAATAACATATTTCACTTTCATTCCATATTTCATTGAATTCTTTACCAAGAGCAACAGCAATGGATTCAGCAATTCTATATTCGTTCATCTTTTTGAATTGATTAATATTTTCTTGTTTATACTCTACATAATAAGAATAACGCATTCTACGGATGGATATGATTAAGTGAATCACTAAGTTTTGAAAAGATGTGTCAGACATGAATATTTTGCTTTGATTTAATGTGTTCAACAGTAGATTTTTTATGAAAGCAATTTCTTCCTGATTTACTGAACTTGCAAACAATGCAGAATCTTCAACAAAATATCCATCAATTGCAGGATTATGAAAGTAGTACTCAGAAATACATAATCGTTTTTTTAATTCTTCGCCTTCGATAATTAATCCTTTTCCTGATTGATGGGATAAATGTAAATCATATTTGTTTAGTCTTGCTCTAACTTGTTTTAATTCTGAAGTTAGAGTTGAACGTGAAATATATAGTTCCTCAGCTAAATCATCAATTCTTATGCTGAAATCAAGCATTAACAGCTTTTTTATAATATAAGATACTCTATCATATGGGTTATCAGGTACATCATAATACTGTGAGACATCTTTGAGTTTTAAGTCACTTAAAAACTCTTCAAAGAATTTGAAGTTTTTGATATCTAGTAAATACCCTTTACCTGCTTGAGAGTTTATTATTGCGATATCATCATTTAATTCTTTTTTAATGGAATTAATATCATCACGTATAGTTCTACTTGTAACACTAAATTGATCTGCAAGTTCCACTCCTGTAATATAACGAGTATTTTTTGCCAAAAAATATAAAATTTCTTTTTCTCTTCTTTTCATATAATCACCATATGTAAATTATAACAAATATTTACTAATAAAAAGATTAATATTGAAAGATATATATACTAATTGTTACTGAATAACTGGAAGGCTATTATTTAAATGGCACCACTAGTTCAGTTTGCATACAATACAATATAATTGTAGAATTGAATTATGAAAGACATTAATAATAATTTATATGTAGAATATCTACAAAACCTTCTAAGAGATAGCGAAATAAGTTTTCTTGATTATATGGGGTTTATAGAATCACGGAAAGATAAAGTTTCTAATGAACAAATGACCACTAAAAAAGTAATCGATTTAAGTAAGTTGGATTGTAAAAAACCGACCGATTTTTTACGTTTTATAAAAGAAGAAGATTTAAATGAATACATCCATTTATTTAGGGGAAGAAAGGATGCTTATGCAACACGTTATAAGCAAAAAAACGGACGTTTTGGCTTTTCGCCAAAATGTATAAATATTTGGAATAAGGAAAAGTGCTTAAAAAATAGAGATAAAAGAGCTGATTGTAAGAAATGTAAAAATAGAGAATATGAAAAACTTACTAAAACATTGTATAAAAACCATATAATGGGTGGTGAAAAAGCAACAGCAATCGGAATTTATCCAATTACACTCGATAGTACTTGTTATTTTATTGTCTTTGACTTTGATAATCATGATGAGGATAAGACAATCGATTGGGAAAAAGAGGTGAACGGATTAGCAAATACATGTAAGGAATTTAATATATGGCTTAATTCAACCGATGCGCACCTAACTTAGATTGTTACATGTATGATGATACATTGAAATGTAAGATTACCATATAAAAATAAGGAAGGTAA
>NZ_SODD01000023.1 GCF_004365815.1 Breznakia blatticola | reverse complement strand
TACCATCACAAGAAATGCTTTAAAGACACATAAATTATTCAGTACTTATCAGTGATTTATCGAGACTTGGTATGCACTGGTTGAATTAAGCCTAATATATTCTATTTATTAGAAATGTCACAATCTGGAAATGGTGTTCATTTGTGGATTTTTTTTGATAATGATTACCCAATTACACTTGCAAAGAGATTCGGAGATACTTTGATGACACTAACTACAGCTCGATTGAAGTTAAGTTCTCTATCATCATACGATCGAATGTTACCACAGCAAACACAAGTAACTGTGGATGGGTTTGGAAATTTGATTGCGCTTCCTTGGGAGAGCTCATCAATAAAAAAGGAAACGACTCTCTTCGTTGATGATTCCTTTAAACCTTATATAAATCAACTAGAAGTATTGCATAGTGTAAAACGTGTAAGTGAAAGTCAAATACAATTTCTACTATCGTTTTGTAATAACAATGCTCTTGGTTCTTTGAATGCAGTAAATGATTGCGATGTTGAACAAGTATGTATTTCAAAACCCTGGGAAGATGAAATACAGTTAAATAAGTCAGATGTAGTACAACCATTAAATATTATTATCTCTGATAAGATATATATATGTGAAAGTGATTTGAGCCCAAGAGCATACAATTATATTTCGAGATTAGCAAGTTTCAAAAATCCAACGTTTTATCAAAAATTAAGAGCGAATGCTTATATTAAAAATATTAATCGAATTATCTCTTGTTTTGATGTGAGAAATGGATATTTATGTTTACCTAGAGGATGTTTTGATATTTTAAAGGAATTCATGCAAACTCAAGAGATAGAATTTAACATTGAAGATAAAAGATTTGTTGGTAATAAGATTAACACCAAGTTTGTTGGCAATTTAAGAGATAATCAAGAAAAGGGTGTTCATGTTCTAACTAAGCACAATTACGGAGTATTGGTGGCAGCAACGGGTTATGGTAAGACTATTGTTGGTATTTACTTGATTGCAAAATATAATGTTAATACACTTATTCTAGTTCACAATAATGAAATTATGAAAAGGTGGCAGAAAGAAATTCCAATGTTTCTAAAAGTTGATAATGAACCAGCAACTGTTGGTTCAATGGGCTTTGGAAAAAACACCTTAAATGGAGTTATTGATATAGTGAGTATTAAATCTATCACAACAGATGAAGAAAAACTCAAGTTGATAAAAAACTATGGAATGGTATTAATTGATGAATGTCATCACTTTGCAGCACAATCTTTTTTAGAAGTGATAAGCACATTGAATGCAAAAAGAATATATGGATTCACTGCTACGCCTAAACGTCAAGATCAACAAGAAAAGAAGTACTTCTTTCAATTAGGACCAATACGTTATGAATACACTGCAAAAGAACGTGCCATATCTTTGGGGATGACATATAGTGTCTTTCCACGATTTACAAGATACGTAAGTGTAGATAAGGGGAATAACCCTTCAGTCGAAGTCGTTGAAATAGTCAAGGATGCAGAAAGAAATAATTTAATTATTAAGGATATTATACGTTCCATTGAGGCTGGGAGAACACCTTTTGTACTAACCAAAATAAAAGAACATGCAGAATATATAGTTTCACAATTAAAGGGAATGTATAAAAATGTATATTATTTAAGAGGAGGATATAAATCAAAAGAACAGATACAACAACTGGAAGAAATGTACGAAATTAATCCATCAGAACCTCTAGTTTTGGTTGCAATTGCTTCAGCTGCGGGCGAGGGGTTTGATCTTAAAAGATTGGACACATTATTTATGACCGTGCCTTTTGCTTGGGAGGGAAGCGTAGCACAGTATGTAGGTCGACTTCATAGAGAATATGAGAATAAACAAGATTTGATTATATACGATTATGTAGATTTATACGTGCCAATGCTTGAAAGAATGTATGCAAAACGATTAAGAACATATAAGAAACTTGGGTACAGTGTATATACACCTAATAAAGAGGATAGACATGGTGTACAAATCATTCATGATGCAGCTTCATATTTTGAGGAGTTGAGCAATGACATAAAAAATGCGAAGTATGAGATTATCATTAGCAGCACAAAAATGTCAAAGAAGAGAATTGAGAACTTACTAGATATATTGATTACCCCAATGAACAGGGGATGCAAGGTATCAATAATCACTCAGCGTAAAGATGCATATAAAACTACTATGAAAAGTAACATAAGTAGATTATATAAAAACATTACTAGTAAAGGTATTGCATTATCAACAATAGATACAGAACTCAATCAGTTTGTTGTAATTGATCGTGAAGTGCTTTGGTATGGTGATGTAATGTTTTTAACTGATGAGAAAAAAGATAGTGTAGTTTTAAGAATTGCAGATAAAGTAACTGCAAAAGACATGGTTGTATATAGTGAAACTTTGGATAAAACTTTGTTAAAATAGTAATTTTAAGAAAGTTTCTTAGAAGTGTTTGATTAGTAGAAACTAGTCTACAATATGAGGCTATCGAAAAAAGTTTGAACCATAATATAATAAATGATGAATATGATAAAAACGAATGAAGAATGTGAATAACATTTTATCCGCATACATATTAATGTAATTTGGTGTGTACAAATGAATGGAAATTGTCCTCATCTTGTAGCAGTTTTTCATAAAGTGCATCCAAAAGTCGATTTTATTGGTTTAGCAACTGAAATTGAAAATGAATTCAAAGAGGACGAATTTATGCATGATGAAGATGATTTACCATTTTAAATATGATTGCAACTAGATAGGTTATTATTTAGTAAAAGAATGATTAGACAGATAATCTAGATTTGATGCGTAGCATCTAGATGCTGTCTTTTTCTTTTGAATTGTGGCGAACGTTCGAAATAAAGCAATTATCGGTTTAAGATGCAAAATGTGTGTTATTTTACTACTTACAAATGATTGTATTTCCAGTTTTAACCATATACAATAAGTGAGTAAAGGGGGATGGGAATGAATTATTCGCAGGCTTTAAGCGATAAGTTTATCGCACCAAAACTACATGAGAATTATACATATAGATATGCCTTACTAAATACACTTACAATAGGGACGAATAAAGACATTATTTATATTTGCGCACCATCGGGATTTGGGAAAACAACAGCAGTAATACAGTGGTTAGAATATAGTAAGTTTCCATATGTGTGGATAGACTTGGATGAATATGATAATACGTTGACTGCATTTTATCGATTGTTGTGTATGGGGATTTACTCGTTTCAATCGGATAATGAGGCAATGGCTAAAATTCTGGCAAGTCCAACATTTAATACGCTTCCAGTTGAACATAGTATTGAATTGATTACTTCGTTTATACCAAATGGGACATCGTATGTAATTGTGTTAGATCGTGCACAACTAGTAACTAACAAAGAAATACTCAAAGCATTTTTAATGGTGAAAAGACGTTTACCAAAATGTTTTACGATTGTAGTTATTACAAGTAATGAACCAAATCATGAGTATCTTGATCAGATAGGTAAAGATAATGTCAATTTGTTAACGAAGAAAGATTTTGCATTTTCAGAAGTAGAAATTCATCAGCAGTTTTTAACATACGGAAATAAAATCACATTAGAAGATGCAAAAGAGATTCTACAAATCACAGAAGGTTGGGCGATTGGAATTAATGCATTAGCTATGAGTGGACTGACCAAACCAACGACAACAGATGGTGGTATGGTGTTTTCAAATTATATTGAGACACAACTATGGGACAACTTTGATACTGAGATACAAGAGTTTTTACTACGTACTTCAATCGTGGAAGATATTAGTGTGGAAATGGCAAATTTACTTTCAAATAGAAAAGATAGTCAAGAGATTCTTGATGCATTATGTACTGGAAATTTCTTTGTGAATAAAACAGGGAAAGATACCTACAGTTATCACTCTTTGTTGCTGCTGTTTTTAGCAGATGTACGAAGGAAACATGAACATATCAAAAGTGAAGATCTTTATAAGGTGGTCTCACTTCATTATTTAAAAGAAAATCGAATCTTTCTAGCTAGAAAATATGCAATAAAAAGTAGAGATAAAGAAACGATAGATATCACGAACTACGCAATTGATGAAGACGATTCAGTAGATAGTAATATTTTATCAGTAGAAAACTTCATTAGTGTGTATAGCAGCTTATTAGAAGAACAGTCATTACGAGTTGTTCTAGATGAACATCCATATTTATATTCACAATATGCTGGATATAGTTTGATTGTAGGAGATGCTACTACATGTGAATGGTGTTTGGATATGATTGAAAAAAACTTACCAATTATTTCTAAAGAACATGCACAGTTTGAATCCGATGTTATTTTGATGACACTTATTGATTATCGAAAAAGTGTTGGTTCTATTCTAAAAAAACTGGTAAAGCATTTAGCAAAAATCAACTTTAAGAAAAACTTACAATGGAATACAGTTACAATGCAACTTCCTCATTTCTATCGGTCAGCTAGAGACTATAGTGAACTTGCAAAAGGAAAAAGCTTACAGAGAATATTTACGTTTATTACTCCATTATTTGGTTCGTTTGTTAGAAACATACTCTATGCTTTACAAGCAGACTTCTTATATGAGAAAAACAAGTTGAATGAATCACTTGCACTGATTGATAAAACCTTATCATCAAAGAAAGGTGAACAAAGCGGAGAACAGGGTTTCTGTTTATTAATGACTAAAGCAACTACATATGCTACTTTAGATGACCAAAAAAATCTAAACCAAACGATAGAGGAAATTCAGACATTTATTATTCAGGATAATAATCCACAATTCTATTTAAACTTTGAAGCATTTAAAGCAAGAGTACAACTTCAAGATGCAAATCAAGAAGTAGCAAAAAGTTGGTTGGATAATTATTACATTATTGATGATGATTTCTACTTGTATAAGATATATCAATATTTTACGACAGCTAGAGCCTATATCGTTTTAGGACAAAGTGAACAAGCATTACAATTCATTGATAGACTTGAATTACTAGCAACACAGTTTCATCGTCCACTTGATATAGCTGAAGCAAAAGTATTGCGTGCATCCATTGAATGGGCATTGCGCCAACGTAAAAAAGCATTGGAAACAATTGAAGATGTATTACTCATCTTACAACCATATGAGTTTATTCGTATTATTGCCAATGAAGGTGGTGCAATACTACCTGTATTGAAACGTTTAGCAACTGTAGTGGATAGTGGAACACATCATCAAGAAATTGATGCAAATTTCTTACATAAAGTAATTCTTGCAACACATGAAAAAGCAAGTAAACACAAAGGGATTACACAGTATATACGTCCACCAAAACTAAAACTTTCTAAGCAACAAAAACACATGGTACAGCTATTAAGTGAAGGGTATAAAAATGCAGAGATTGCACAGATGACAGGACTTACCATTCATACTGTAAAATATCACTTAAGTGAAGCATACAAAAAGTTATGTGTTGATAATGCAATGGATGCTGTACTTAAAGCAAAAGAGGAACATTTACTTGATTCATAAATACTGTATGAGAAGCAAACCTATCCTGGTATAGGGTTTTGCTTCTTTTTTTTTTTAAAGAATACAAAAAAACCTATACTCATTCATATTTCATACAAAATTTCCTTAGATATAAACCTAGACGATTTCCTTATCTAACATTAATGAAAGCTATAATTTAAGTAGCTCAAATTACGATTGTAATTTAGCCAAATAAAGGAGGGTAGGAGTATAGAAAGTTGATGTAATTTTAGAGATGCATTCTATGTGTGTTGTAAAAAAGAAGGAGAGATAGTATGAATAAAATTATGAAAAAAGTTTTTGCAATCATGTTAACGTTTGTGATTAGTTTTGGAGCGATTCAAGTAAATGGACATGCTGCTGAAACTGGTGCAGGTCATAACAACCTGTATACAAAGTTAAGTATTAATCATGATTTGGTAAGACCTGGTGGATATTTCACCATCCGTTATGAAGCATCAAATGGAAATTGGATGACACCTCAATATTTAGATACAGTGAAAATAGTTTTACCAAGGGAAGCACAGTTTATTCGCAAAGCAACAATTGATACTACAGGAGATGATAAATGGGAGTACGATGAGAAATTTCACACGATTTATTATCAACCAAAATATGTAGCTCCAAGAAATGTAAACTATATTGAAATTGAAATGTATGTTGGAGAAGATGCAGTGATTGGAAAACAGTTTACAGTCCATGCAGTTCAACCAAGTGATTCTAACATTAGTGATTTAACCATAGTGGGGCCAACTGTCACTACACCTGTTTTTGATGGCGATTTGACTTCTGATAGAAGTGAATATACTTTAGTTGGTGATCAAGTTACATATAATTTAGTCGCTAAGAATGTCGGAAACTGGGATTCAAACAAAACGCAAGTTTACATCCCTACAGATGAAAATTTTGATTTGGATTCAAATTCAATTATTTTAAAAATTGATGGACATAAAGTGAATATGTATAACTTTAAAGCAAATGAACAAGGATATTACTATGATTTTGAAGCTGTCCCACGAGGTGAAACACTAACTGTAACATACAGTGGTAAGGTGAAAGATTCTGCATTTTTGAAGACGCTAAATGCAAAAGTGCATGTAACCGCGTTATTTAACTTTGATGGAAACATTGATGGAAGCGTTGGTGGAAATGTTGGCGGAAACGTAGGTGGAAATGTTGGTGGAAACATGGATGGAAGCGATGCTAGATATATGGTTAAGGAATCTATTATTTCTGATAACAACGCAAAGATTGTAACAAAGCAATTTGATGTGAATTATCATAATGCTGGTTCTACATCAGGTACAATGAGTACAGATAAAGCTATATTTGGAAAATCATTCAGTTTAGCAACTAACCAGTATAAGAAAACAGGATATAGTTTCAAAGGATGGGCAACTAAACCAAGAAGTCAAGATGTGACATATACAGATGGACATCAATTCAATATGTTTGATTTGACTGCTGATTTAGATTTATACCCGGTTTGGAAAATTGATGACTATGCAATCACATATAGTGGAAATGGTGCAACATCTGGAAACATGACAAATGGAGTAGCGAACTTTGGTCAAAAAGTTACATTAGCTACAAATGCGTATGAAAAAGTTGGTTATACATTCAAAGGTTGGTCAACTACTACAGACGGAAATGTTGAATATACAGATGGTCAAGTCTTCAATACATGGAATCAAGAAAAAGGTCTTGATTTATTTGCAGTATGGGAAGCAAATGAATACACAATTACATACCATGATACAAATGCTACAACAGGAAAGATGGATACTGATACAGTGACGTTTGATAGTGTATTCACGTTGTCAGAAAATGCATATCAAAGAGATGGATACGAATTTGAAGGATGGGCAACACAAGAAAATGGAGCAGTTGTATACAACGATACATACATATTTGCACCATATAATATTGCGGATAACCTAGACTTATACCCTGTTTGGAGAGCGAATACATACACAGTTACATACAATGGTAATGGTGCAACAAGTGGAACGATGTTAACCGATCCAGCAGTGTACGATCAAAGTGTTACATTATCACCAAATGCATTTACACGCACAGGATATACATTTAAAGGATGGTCGACTTCAGAAGACGGAGATGTTGTATACGCTGATGAATACACATTCACAAAGTGGGATCGTCAAGTTAATTTAATGCTATTTGCAGTATGGAGTGCAGACACATACACAATTACATATGATGGAAATGGTGCAACAAGTGGAACGATGGAACCGGGAGTTCTTACATATGATCAAGAAAAGCAACTTGCAGCAAATGCATTTGAAAAAACAGGTCATACATTTATTGGGTGGTCTTTAGAACCTGATGGAGAAGTTGAATATACAGATGAAGAACTTCTTGATGCATGGACTGAAGAAGCAGGTTTAGAATTATATGCGATTTGGGAAGTATGCGATTACGACATCACGTATCACGGTAATGGGGCAACTAACGGTTCTATGAGCAAAGATGTTGCGACATATAATCAACCAATTACATTAACTAAAAATACGCATGAGTGTAAAGGTTATACATTTGTTGGTTGGGCAACTTCAGAAGATGGAGATGTTACTTATACAGATGAACATGCATTTGATGCATATGATTTAACGAATCATTTACAACTACATGCAGTATGGAAAGCAAATACATACAACATTTCATACGATGGAAATGGAGCAACTACAGGTAATATGGATCAAGATGTTGTGACATTTGATAAAAAAGCAACATTAACTAAGAATGCATTTGAAAAAACAGGATATACATTTAAAGGATGGGCAACTGCAAAAGATGGAAAAGTTGTTTATTCTGATGAGCAAGTATTCAGTGCTTGGGATCAAGAAAGCGGATTGGAACTATTTGCAGTTTGGGAAGTTAAACAAAACCCATCAATCGATGTTGATAAAAACACAAACAATTCAAGTTCGAATACAACAAAAACATCACCAACAAATAATGTGCAATCAGGTGATGTTACAAACGCTGCAGCATGGTTAGCATGCCTAATGATTTCATTAGGAGCAATCGTGATTCTTAAAAAAAGAAAAACAGCAAAGCAATAATTATACCTACACTTCACACAAAGACATCATCACATCCTCAGTGATGGTGTCTTTTTCGTAATAATTGTGTGATGAAGTTAGTTATAGATTACATAGTATCTACATAGAAAGTTTGATATAATATGCCCACGGGAGAGTGTTTATGAAAGGAACTATATGTTAAAACTCAAAAAAATTCGAAAATCATATAAAACACAGGATTTTGTTCAAGTTGCCTTGGATGATGTCAGTGTAACATTTCGTGATAATGAATTCGTCGCAATTTTAGGACCAAGTGGTTCTGGAAAAACGACGATGTTAAATATTATAGGTGGGCTTGACCAATACGAATCAGGGGACTTAGAGATCGATGGGATATCTACCAAAAAATACAAAGCTTCCGACTGGGATACATATCGAAACAATCGAATTGGATTTGTTTTTCAAAGCTACAATTTAATACCACACCAAAGTGTACTAGCAAATGTTGAACTTGCATTAACGATAAGTGGTGTTTCAAAAAAAGAGCGACACAAACGCGCACTTGCAGCTTTAAAAGAGGTAGGATTGGAAGACCATGTAAAAAAACTACCAAGTCAATTAAGTGGGGGACAAATGCAACGTGTTGCAATTGCACGTTCACTTATCAACAATCCTGAAATACTCTTAGCAGATGAACCAACAGGTGCTCTAGATACAAAAACAAGTGTGCAAGTTATGGACTTACTAACAAAAATCGCTAAAGATCGATTAGTTATTATGGTTACACATAATCCAGAACTTGCTCAAGATTATGCAAATCGTATCATTAGTTTACGTGATGGGGTGATTGAAAGTGATACTAATCCGGTTACGCCAAAAGAGGAAGCGGAAGTAAAAACTGCAAAAAAACCAAATCGTGTAAATATGTCTTTATTTACAGCATTATCGCTATCGTTTAGTAACTTGTTATCCAAAAAAGGAAGAACGTTTATTACTTCACTTGCAGGTTCAATAGGAATCATTGGGATTGCCGCAATTCTTGCATTAGCAAGTGGTATCAATGCATACATTGGTGATATTGAAGAAGATACGATGAGTATCTATCCACTGACGATTCAATCATCAGGAATTGATATTACGAGTTTTATAAGCAATGCACCAAATCAAAATGGTGATAATGATTCCGGCAAAAATAAAGGTGAAATTGGCGTCAATACGGTTCTTGAAACAATGTTTAGCGCGCAAAATAAAAATGATTTGAAATCATTAAAAGCATATATTGAAAACAATGGGAAAGAAATTGACCCGTATGTAAAAAACATTCAATATACATATGATGTTACACCACAGATTTATCTTGGTGATACTTCAAAAACGATATCTCAAGTAAACCCTGATGCCTTGATGTCAAACTATGGATTTTCTTCAACATCAGGTATGAATGCAGTCATGGGAAGTGGTGTTTCGATGATGAACAATTTCTATGAACTTCCTGGTGATAGTAGTATGTTTGAAAACCAATACGACATTAAAGCAGGAAGATGGCCTAAAGCATACGACGAAGCAGTGATGGTACTTTCACCAAGTGGAAGAGTATCCGATTATATGCTTTATACTTTAGGAATTAATGATCGCAATCAATTAAAAGAAATGCTTGATGCGTTTGTGAATGATCCAACGAAAAAATTGGATTTAAATAAAGGTGCAAAAGATGTAAGTTATGATGAAATTCTTGCAACAAATTTAAAAGTAATCAATCCAACACAAAAATATGTATTTGATCAAGAGCATAACGTATGGTTAGATAAGTCAGATGATCAAGCACATATGAAAAATGTTGTTGCAGATGGAGTGAATTTAAAAATTGTTGGGATTGTGCAAGCAGATCCTGATGCAAATGTAACATCATTATCAACTGGAATTAATTACTCACCTGAACTAATCAGCTACTTAATGGAAGAGGCAAAGGATGAGAAATTAGTACAAGAGCAACTTGCTAAACCAACAACGAATGTATTAAGTGGAAAGTCATTTGTTGCTGAAACTGAAGAAAATAGACAAAATCAATTTGATTTAGCTTCATTATTTACTGTTGATGAAAATGCGATTCGTTCGGCATTCAATATAGATACAAGCAAGATTACAATTGATACGTCTAGTCTATTCAATGTTGATATCTCACAAGTACAGCCACCAGAAATGGATGTAAGTGCACTTACAGAACAACTTGCTGGACAAGTACAAATTCCAACGGATCAGTTGACTGCAATTATGACAGGCGTGATACAAGATTTTATTAATGAACAGATTCAAGCAGGAGTAACAGATCCTGCAGTGTTTATGCAAAATCTAAATGAATACTTTACGCGTCCTGCAGTCCAACAAAAAATTGCAAGTGAACTACAAAGTGTCATAGGTGATTCTGGAGTTAATGAACAACTAACTGCAGTTATCCAAAACTATATAACAACATCTATGCAAAGTTATATGACACAATTAATGCAGTCAGTACAAAGTCAAATTCAAGGACAAGTTGATGCAACGATTGCACAATTACCGTATCAACTACAAAGTGCTTTATCGATTGATACCAATGCACTACAAAATGCATTTAAGATTAATGTAACTGAAGATGATATGGTGGATTTAATTCAAGCGATGATGAATCCAAAAGAATCATCATTTGAAAACAATCTACGTGCATTTGGTTATGCAGATAAAAATGCACCAAACCAAATTAGTATTTATCCAAAAGACTTTACGACAAAAGAAAACATCATTTCGTTTCTAGATACGTATAATGATGATATGAAACAATCAAACCAAGAAACAAAGGTTGTGAAATATACAGATTTAGTAGGAACTTTGATGTCATCAGTAACAGATATTGTGGACACTGTAAGCTATGCATTAATTGCATTTGTGGCAATATCGTTAATCGTTTCAAGTATTATGATTGGAGTTATTACATATATATCTGTACTTGAACGGAAAAAGGAAATTGGAATCTTACGAGCAATTGGTGCAAGTAAGCGAGATATACGTCGTGTCTTTAATTCTGAGACATTAATTATCGGATTTACTGCTGGTGCTATTGGTATTGTTGTGACATATATTATTAGCGCGATTGCCAATGTTATCGTCTACGATGAAATTGGTATTGCCAATATTGCACAATTACATCCAACTGCAGCACTAGTACTAATTGGTATTAGTATGTTCTTAGCTTTTATTTCTGGACTAATTCCTGCTTCCGCAGCAGCTAGAAAAGATCCAGTTGAAGCACTACGAAGTGAATAGAATATAATGAATAATTGCGATATGTCATAGGATGTATCGCTTTTTGTTTTTTCGAATATTTACGTATGGTATGATGAAAGTATAAAAATGTCAGGGAGGCCTAATATGAGAAATCCAAATCAAGCAGTAGAAGAGTTGACACTTATACTTATGTACTTAACAAGATATAATGAGACATTAATTCCAGGATATCCTGATGATATACGATCGTTGAAGGGTTATTCATTTAGTGCAATAAATAAGCTTGCAAATGATGAACTCATCTACCAAGGAAAACATCCAAGTAAATCTAAATATATTTCTTTTAGTGATGAAGGAATACAAAGAGCACAAGAATTACTGAACGAATATAATATCGCTGATTGGAAGAATGGAGAATAAAATGATTACAGTAAAACCAACAAAAAATCTCTTAGGAGTAACAATTTCTGGTAACTATCGTGACTTTTCAGAACTTGTAGATGCAATGCATAATATAACGAAATTTGACGATGATAGTAGTGATCCAAATTATGGTATATCACTTCAAGTACTTGCAATGTGTTATGATATGCGTCACGCATATCAAGGAGATCGCGAAATCAACAAAGTAAGTGAAGAAGTTTTTGGAGAAAATATGGAAATCTACAATGAGACAACGATAATATATAGTTTTAATATCATGTTTCCTCAAGCAATTTTTTACGCATTTGCAGCACCAAAACTCGCTAAATATGCAAAAGTATTAGTTACAACGAAAGAACTAGAAGATAAATATGCAAGGATATATTCATATCCAATGTATCTACGTGATAAAGGTCTTATTAATTACTTAAGTGCTAAGATATTGGAGGCTGTTGAAGAAGTAATTGGCTTTGAGGCTACTAGTAAACTTATACGTTCATACGAAAGAAGTGCTGTTTCCTACAAGGATTATTTAGCTTTATATGTAGACAAATGTAACATTGAATTCGAAAAAACGAAAGTTGAAAAACGTCCAATGAAAGTTAGAACAATCGCAAACCGTTTCATCAAATTTCCAGATGCCTATTATGAAATGTACATATCATATACAAAAACAGCTAAAAAATACGATTGTAATATATATGACTTAACTGATAGTTCGATAGAATATCCATCTGAGGAGCTAATCTGGTAGTATGGAACAATTCGTTATGTGGAAAGATGCGTTTGATTATTTTGTTTGTAAACGCGGAAGAGCATATTTTAATAATGGCTATGTTGATGCAATAGAAAAACAAGATACGCTGTATCATGCACGTGTATATGGTACAAAAGTGTATAATACGATGATTGAAGTTTCCAATAATGAGATTGTGCAAATGAAATGTAGTTGTCCTCACTTCCAAAGTGGGAATAACTGTAAACATTTAGTAGCTGTTATATTGGAAGTTTGTGAGAAAGAGGACATTTTAGAGAATCAATTATACATTAGAGCTAGCAAGAAGAAAGAACATGACTATCTTGATAGATTAAAGAGTTTTAGTTTTCAAACATTTGATGCGTATCAATTAAAAAAACTTGCATTTGATAATCAGACATACGATTTTGAACCAACAACAGATTTTCAAGAACTATTAAATCGAATAGAAGATATCAGTGATGGCTACACGGATTACTATGATGACTATATTGATGATCAAGACAGTGAAGTGGTAATCGATTTAGCATATGAAGAGATAGAAGCAAGTGTATTGCAGACATTAAAATCTAAAGATATCCTAAAAACATATGAGATATTATGGGAAGGACTTAGAGCGATATGCATATTAGATACGATAGACTCCAATAATTATAAAAAAACGATTCAAGCTAAAATATGTGAGTTGATATATGTGGTTATCAAAGAAGCGAATGATATTGAGAAAAAAGTCATCTTGAAATCTTTAGGAAATATTGAAGGCAGTAATCATATATTTTTAGATGATACATATCGTATTTCACTGATTTTAGATGCATTTGATAATATTCTATTGGAAGAGCGCGAAAGCGTAATTCGCAATGCTGTTGATGTATATTTAAAACAAGGAATGAGTCAACATTACCAAGATAATGGAATACCATGGTTGATTGCATTAAATCAAATCATTAAAAGAAAACCAAATGGCACAAAAAACAATGATATATTTGAATTGTATAGTGATTTTGAATGTGTTTTAGTATATCAATTGGAACAAATTCTTCAGTCTGATAAGAAAACAGATGTATTTGCATTTATTGACAAAAATAAATCGAAACCTCAATTTATGAGTATGGCAGTGAAATATAATGATTTAATAAAGTCAATCTATTTGGATAATCGAAAAGAGCATGATTACTATGAACTCTTACGGTGTTGGTTAGTTGATTATAATATTGGAGATTATACAATGTATCACGTGTTTCTCAAACAAGTGAGTCCACTATGGTGGAAAACCAACAAACGCAAGTTTATAGAGAAACTAGATTTTGATGGTATCGCAAGAGTTTATAAACAAGAAGGATATCATGATTTACTTTTTGCATATGCGAAAAAGATAGACCAAATGGATCAATATGTTGAAATCTTAGTTCCATATTGTACAAATGATTTGATAACTTATTATGAAGAGCGATTTATAGAACTTTCAACACCACCTGCAAAAATACATAATCCTATTATACATGCACTTGAAATGCTAAGAAAAATCCCTGGAGGTACACAAAAAGTATATCAACTTATCGTTGCATATTTAGAAATGTATCCAGGACGTAAAATACTGAATGCAAAATTACGTGAGATCAAAGAAGATATTGAGATACATGATGAATTAGTATTAGAATAAACAATCGAAATAAATTGTTGCATATAGTATAATAAACAAAAAGGAGGATTCTAATGTTCTGTCCGAAATGTGGATTTGATGCGCAAGATGCAAATTTTTGTGCAAAATGTGGTACAGATCTATCAAATATTCAAATTGATGGAAAACCAACAACAAACCAAGTACATGAATCACCAACGAATCAAAAACCAGATAAAGAGGTTGTCTTATGGGAAGGAAAGCCTGAAGGACTAGGTGATAAAGCAAAAATGATTTTTAATGATACACGTTATAAAGTAACAAACGAAAGAATCATTGTAACTGATGGATTGATTGGAAAGAAACAAGTTGAAGTTGAACTTCGTCATGTGAAAGACATTCAAGTCAAACAATCCATTACGGATCGTCTTGCAAAAGTAGGGGATATCACGATTTATACAACAGATATTACAGAAGGTACACTTGTGCTAAGTAATATTCTAGATGCATTTACTGTTAAAGACATTATACGTCGTGCAGTTTTGGATATTCGTGATTCTGTAAATGTTCAGTACCACGAAAGAATCTAATCAAAAAGATATGAACCACGCGGTTCATGTTTTTTTGATTATAATTACTTTTCAATCCATAGAAAACCAAGTACAATGTAACAGAAAGAGCGAGGACTAGCTATGAAATTAATTGAATACAGATCATCTTTAGGTAAAAAAGATGCATAAGTACAATATGAAACACCAAAGAAAACGTGTAGCTTTTTTATGTGTCCATAATTCTTGCCGCTCACAAATGGCAGAAGCGCTTGCTAGAAAACTTGCAAGTGATGTAATGGAAGTATATAGTGCAGGAACGATGGTAAAAGCTAACATCAACCCCGATGCCGTTCAAATTATAAAAGAACTATATACAATCGATATGGAATCTACACAACATCCAAAACTGTTACAAGATATTCCAACAGTTGATATCATCATTACAATGGGATGTAATGTAGAATGTCCAAATATTCCTGGTGTGTATACAGAAGACTGGGGACTTGATGATCCTAGTGGCAAAGCAATGTCTGAATTTGCAGCAACTGCAAAACAAATTGAGCAAAAAGTTCTTGATTTAAAAGCTCGGATACAACAAGATAAAATACCGTTACAAAACTTATAGATTATTTTCTTTTCCATAAAAGCGGTTAATGTTATAATTTCTTATAGAAAACATAACGATTTAGTTGTGAATTCGAGTGATAAGATGAGGAGAAATTAAATGAAAACATTGTATTCGGGAAAAACAAAAGATGTATTAACTGATGATGCTGGACGTGTATTTCTATTCTTTAAGGATAGTGCAACTGGTGAAAATGGAGTATTTGATCCAGGAAGTAACACAGTCGGTGGAAGTGTTGAAGGTAAAGGAAAAACAGGATTAAAAATCACTAGTTATTTCTTTGAATTAATGGAAAAACACGGAATTCCAACACACTACATTGGTTCTGATATTGATGCAGGATTGATGGAAGTGCGTAAAGTTACTGTGCCACCATTAGAATTTGTACTTCGTTACTATACAGCTGGAAGTATGTGTCGTCGTTTTACATTAGAAGAAGGAATTCCTTTTGAACCACCTTACTTAGAAGTAACTCTAAAAGATGACGAACAAGGTGATCCACTAATTAGCGAACGTTTATGTTTAATGAAAGGGTTCTTACAACCTGGACAATACGATGAAGCATTAGCTGTACTTGTAAAAGTAGGAGAAGTTCTACGTGCAGAAGTTGCAAGTATGGGATATACATTAATCGATTTCAAGATTGAACTTGGATATGACGAAAATGGAAAAGTCGTTGTGGCTGATGAAATCACTCCAGACATTTGGCGCATTAAAGATGAAAATGGAAATATTCCAAACCAAATTGAATGTGCAAACATGTTACTAGAAAAAATCGAAAAATAGTTGTACGAAAACATTACTCATATGGGTAGTGTTTTTTTAATTTCTATCCATGATACATATGTTTTCGACATTGTCGAATTGCGTTCGAAATAGGGAAAAAGCATATACAATCAGGAAACAAGGTATGATTTTTCATATTAGTTTATTTAAACTAATAGAATAGTAAATATTAATAGTAAGATATGATGGGTTTATTGTTGATCCCGTCAATTTTACAATCCAATGAATGAAAATGTTGCACAAAAAATGAGAGATATTTTCTTTATTTTTTACAGTACATGCCAAGTAAACATTTCACTTGACTGTTTAGAAGGTAAATGATACATTTGATAGAGGTTAGACAAGACTAACAATTATCGGTGGAAGGAAAGGTATGGAGAATGAAAAAAATACTAATTACAGTTATAGCAATGTTATTTGTTGTTGCAGGTTGTACAAATACAAGTAGTAGTGATAAAGAAACAGGAAGTAGTGATGGTTCATGGCCTGTAGTTATCAAACATGCATTTGGTGAAACTACAATTGAAAAGAAACCTGAGCGTGTCGTAAGTATTCAATGGGAGAACCAAGATGTTGCTTTGGCATTAGGTGTAGCTCCTGTAGCGATGTCAGCACCAGCTTATGGACTGCATGATGATCAAAAAATGCGTCCTTGGACACAAGAAGCTTATGATACATTGGGAGTAGAACCAATTATATTCAATGATGGAGATGGACTTGATTTTGAAGCCATTGCAGATGCAAAACCGGATGTAATTCTAGCAGCATATGCAGGTTTTTCGAAAGAAGATTATGAACTATTGAGTCAAATTGCCCCAACGATTGCATATGAGAAAACACCATGGATGATTACATGGCAAAGTCAAATTCTACAAGATGCAAAAGGGTTAGGTCTAGAAAAAGAAGGAAAAGCACTTGTAAATGATTTAGAAAAACAAATGGCAAGTGAAGTTGAAAAGTATCCGGAATTCGAAGGAAAAAGTGCTGTATTTACTTGGTTTAATCCAGAAGATACATCAAGTTTCTTCGTTTATGGAACAGGTGAAACAAGAGCAAGTTACTTACAAGATTTTGGTTTATCATTACCAAAAGCAGTTAAAAGTATTACTGATGATAGTGATGTATTCTATGCAACAGTAAGTGCAGAACAAGCAGAAATTTTAAATGATGCAGATATTCTAGTTATTTATGGTGATAAAGATATCTTAGATGTCTTGCAAAAAGATACACTATTATCAAAAATACCTGCAATTGCTAATGGTGCAGTAGTTGTACTTGATGATACAACAGATTTTGCAACAGCAAATACTACACCTACTGCTTTATCGATTCCATATGCGATGAAAGATTATGTAAAACTACTTGGAAAAGCCGCAGCGAAAGTGAAGTAAGAAATGAAAAAAAGAAGCGTATATGTTTATACAATTGTGATACTTATAGCACTATGTATTAGTGTGATGTTATCACTGGCACTAGGTTCAAAGAACATTCCAATACGGGATGTTCTTCATCATGTCCTTAACGCTTCAACGGATAGTTTCAATGGTGCGATTATTCAACAACGAATGATAAGAACGATCTTTGCTTTGCTTGCTGGAGCAGCACTAGCAGTATCTGGTTTATTGATGCAATCACTCACACGTAATCCAGTTGCTGATCCAAGTATACTTGGAGTCAACAGTGGAGCAGCACTAGCTGTCGTTGCAGGAATTACGTTTTTTCATATTTCAAGTGCACAGCAGTTTATTATCTTTGCAATTATTGGAGCAGCTATTACTACAGCATTTGTTTACACGATTGCCTCAGTAGGAAGAGAAGGTGCAACACCTATGAAACTTGCACTCGCTGGTGCGGTTAGTAATGGAGCAATTGCTTCATTAATTAATATGTTGGTACTCCCACAGGCACAATCCTTAACAAATTTTCGTCACTGGCAAGTTGGAAGTGTCGTTGGAGTGAGTTGGGATAACATTTTGATGCTATTACCGTTTTTATTACTTGGTTTTGCTTTGGCAGTATACGTTGCTCCATCATTAAATGCACTTGCACTAGGTGATGAAATGGCTACTGGACTTGGTGTAAAAGTCAAAAAGATACGGTTTTTAACTGTACTATCCTCAGTTATACTTGCTGGATCAATTACAGCATTAGCAGGACCCATTGCTTTTGTTGGGTTAATGGTTCCGCATGTACTACGATTATTGTTTAAAAACAATATAAAGGTGCTAATCCCTTTATCGATAGTTACAGGAGCCGCTTTATTATGTGTTGCAGATACTTTAGGTCGACTTATTGCTCAACCAGCAGAAGTTGAAGTAGGTATACTTACAGCACTTATTGGAGCACCAGTCTTTATTTATGTGGTGATTAAATCGAAGGTGAAATCATTATGAGTAATTATACAGAGAACAAGGTTCGTGCTGGATATGCACGACGTAAAAGACGCGCAATACTTGCAACTATATCTTTGGTGCTTATCGCTATTGTGTTGATGTTATTGATGTTAATGCTAGGAAATACAAACTATTCATTGGCAACTATATTTGAAGTGCTATCAGGAAAACAAATACAAGGAGCTAGTTTTGCAATCTCTACGATCCGTTTACCACGAATGCTAGCAGGTGCATTTACTGGTTTTGCTTTAGGTTTAGCAGGTAGCGTTTTTCAAAAGATGCTACGTAATACACTAGCAAGTCCCGATATTGTAGGAGTTAGTGCTGGGACAAGTATGGCTGCAGTATTCTGTATTCTTATACTTGGACTTAGCGGCTTTATGGTATCCTTTATTGCATGTATTGTCGGTCTATTATGTGCATTGCTTATTTATGCACTTTCCAATATTGGTCATTTTTCAACTTCACGATTTGTACTTATCGGAATTGGAATGCAAAGTGCAATACAAGCGGTAATATCCTATATGATGGTACGTGCTAACCAATATGAAGTTACAGGAGCAATGCGTTGGCTCAGTGGAAGTTTGAATGGAATTCAAATGAAAAGTATTCCATTGCTGGCTATTGTTGTGATTGTCTTCACACTTATCATTTTATTAAGTGAGAGAAATTTAAACATCCTGGAATTGGGTGAAGATTTAGCCGCTGTACTTGGTGTAAATTTGCGTATATCACGTATTGTATTAATTGTAAGTGCGGTTTGTTTAATAGCCTTTGCGACAAGTGTTGGTGGACCTATAGCCTTTGTCTCCTTTTTAGCAGGACCGATTGCATTACGCCTAGTTGGAGCAGGGCGATCATATGCATTTGCTTCTGGACTCGTTGGCGTAATTTTAGTATTAGCAGCTGATTTACTTGGACAATTTGCTTTTAGTACAAGATTTCCAGTTGGGGTAATCACTGGAGTGATTGGAGCTCCCTATTTACTATTACTACTTTTTGGAAAAAGTCGTAAGAAAGGAACGTTATGAAACAACATACATTACAAGCAAATCATATCGTTGCTGGATATGATAAAAAGATGATTTTGGATGATGTAAGTGTAGACATTCCTGATGGAAAGATCACTGTGATCATCGGAAGTAATGCAAGTGGAAAGTCGACCTTATTAAAGACGTTTGCCCGATTACTTCCAGTAAGTCAAGGTGAAATAAAACTTGATGGAAAAGATATACATACCATACCTACAAAAGAACTTGCACAAATACTAGGTTTGTTACCGCAAAGTCCAATTGCACCAGAAGGAATTAGTGTTTCTGATTTAGTTGCACGTGGACGTTTTCCATATCAAAAGTTTATGGGTGGTATGAGCGATGAAGACACTAAAGCGGTTGCAGATGCTTTAGATATGATGGGAATCGCAGAATTAGCAGATCGAAGTATCGATGAACTATCAGGAGGACAACGGCAACGTGTCTGGATAGCAATGGCACTTGCACAAGATACGGATATTCTATTTCTTGATGAACCAACAACATATTTAGATATCACATATCAATTAGATATACTTGAGTTATTGAAACGACTAAATGAAACGCATAAAACAACGATTGTTATGGTGTTACATGATATCAATTTATCAGCTCGATATGCAGATTATATGATAGCTGTTAAAGATGGAGAAATTGTCGCACATGGGACACCAAAAGAAATAGTTACTGAGGATACAATTCAACATGTATTTGGCCTGGATTGTATGATTATTGAAGATCCAGTCGCAAAAACACCAATGATTGTGCCAAAAGGAAACTACTTTACAAATACGTAAATATAACAGTGTATAAATGAACACTGTTTTTTCATAATGCACAAAAGAGAAAAATAGAAACACATGATATACTGTGTATATCGAATCAAATCAATAACTAAAGTATTATGTATGTTGATTGACAACGAAAAGAGGAAAGAAAATGAAACGATTAGATAAGGTGAAAATGCATCTAAAACTTGCAACTTCATGTAGCGTAACAAATGATTTCCATTCATTGCAGATACATGAAGTTGAAATCAATAATCAAGGTATATACTTTGCATATGACTGTAAAGAAGATATTGAAAAGTTTTCCAATGAAGATGATGTGCATGTCCATGCTATATATAATCATAATGAACTAACCATGCATGGAAAACTGCAATATATAGATGATACAAAAACTACGTTTTGTTTAATTCAAGTTAGAGCTTCGTTCTATATAAGTGGAAAGTTAGCTTTTACCTATGACTTTCGCGATATTGCATAAGCAAATATTTGATCTACATATTGCTTCATCGCTACAAACCAAGTAGAATAGATACGGCTATAGAAAGGTATATATTTGATGAAACATTCATTACAAATAAAGTATTATGCAATCCAAACAGTATATTGGCTAGTAAATCTTTGTACAACTGCTTTTATTGTGCCAATATTGCAAGCACAAGGCTTCCAAAGTATGCATATTGGAATACTTTTAGGTGTACGAGCATTAAGTAATGTGGTTTTCCAACCATTGGTTGTCCGCATTTTAGAAGTAAAGCGAAAGAACGTATCACTCAACCAACTCATCATCTTACTATTGGGTTGCAGTATATTACTAACACTCATTCAAATGTTGGATCCATCATGGATGATCATGTTGCTTGTATTTATTGGATATGGTGTTTTCACTTTTGGTATTTCAAGCTTTATCGATGCAATGTATGTACTTTACGCACATGAAGGAAAACAAATCCAATATCCGTTTGCTAGAGGGCTTGGATCATTAAGTTTTTCAATTGGTGCATATGTATTTGGTCTTGTTAGTTCGTTACCATTACTGTTAGGAGCGCAACTCATATTGATGATGGTTCTTATCATACTGGTATTGATTATAGAACCAATTTATCAAGTTGCTCCTGCAGCGGATGATGCATCCATTAAAAATAAACAAATTATCAAAGAATATCCAATTTTACTTTTCTTCTTAATCGCAACAACACTATCATTTATTGGAAAAGAGATGTCAGGAAATTTTTTGGTCGATGCATATAGTGTAGTTGGTGGACAAACTAGTGATTATGGGTTAGGAATATCAATAATGGCATTTGTTGAACTGCCTGCAGCTTTACTTTTTTCACGTATACTAAAGCGTGTAGGTATTACGCGACTAATGCTTATTTCCTTCTTTTTCTCAAGTATTCGAATTCTTATTTTATGGCTTGCTAGTGATGTGTTGTATTTACATGTAGCACAAGTTTTTCAAATGTTAGGTGCAGGCCTGTTTTGGGCGGGTAATGTTCAATTCGTTCGATATCTTTTACCAGCAAAATATGCAGTTCGTGCACAAACGTTAATTGGAATATGCTATTTAGGAATTGCAGGAGGACTTGGAAGTATTTTGAGTGGTTGGCTTGTTCAACAAACAAATATAGTTACTTTATTGGGAATATCATTTGTTTTTTCATTACTTGGTTTCATGACATATTTCTATGGAATGCATACACAAGAAAAAGTATAACTACAAAAAAAGAATGCATGTCTCTGTGAATTCTTTTTCGTAACAAGTTCGCGTAAAAAAAAGCAAAACATGCGTAAAAACACCTGTAGGTGATTACGTCAGTTTTGCTCAATTTCTTGGTAACAATCTAACCTTATCTATTTAAATTCAAAAAGTATTGTTTTCTTTTGTACTGCAGATCCACTTGTTTTCACTTTACTCATTTGATAAAACTGAGAATCTAGTAAGATAACCGGAATCATCACATGGTTGTTTTGTCCTTCATATTCATTAGGTGAGAAGTGTAATATTTCATCACCAGCTTTTACGTTTGTTCCGTTGGGAACAAGCGGTGTATAGGATTCACTTTTTGATGAATCGGTTTGTAAGCCAATATGAATTAAAATGACTGCATTGTGTTTTGTTTGAATGGAAATGGCATGTTTCGAACGGATTGCCCATTGAATTGTTCCATCTACTGGTGCATAAATGGTGCCAGAATTTGATTTGATGGCAACTCCTTCGCCAACTAGACGTTGTGAAAATACAGGGTCAATAATTTCATCTAAAGAAACAATACTACCTTGAATTGGAGCATATACGCGAACTCGTTTGTTTTTTCTTCCTAACAAATGAAACATAATATATACCTCTAATTCTTAAATAAGCGTAGTTGATTCCAAAAAAAATGTCAAGATTTATCGTATTTCTTGCTATACTATAGAGTGTAGTAAAAAGGGAGGAGTAAACATGGAATTTGTAAAAAAATATACAAAAAGTTTGTTGTATCCAACCCTTTTTGTTCCAATTTTGTATGGTCTTTATGTCTTTGGTGATTTTATAAATACATCATTTTCATTTCATGTAGGTAGAATGTTTATGGAAACCTATCGTGCATATATACAATATTTGCCATTGTTATATGCGGCTAGTTTTGCGATGTTCTTTGCAAAACGAAAAGATGGTACAAGTGTATTAAGTGGAATGATTGGTTATGTAGTACTGATTCATATTGCATCCAATGAAACACTTGCTAAAGCATTGGAAGGTTGTTCATTTGTACTTCAATTTGATTATACAAGTATTCAAAATGGATGCATGGGAATTATGTGTGGATTACTTGGAGCAAGTATATATAATCGATTTTATAATGTCCAACTACCAAGCGGGTTAGCATTCTTTTCAGGAAAACGCTTGGTACCAATCATTACCGGACTTGTAATGATAATTATCGGTTCATTACTTATCATTATTTGGCCGTTTATGTATCGAGCAGTTGCATGGCTGTTGCAAGTACGAAATATAGAAACTATAGGTCCTATAGTATATATGTGGTTACAGGTCTTGTTGTCATTTATTGGGATCTCATCTCTAGAATTATTGCAAGAACATGCCATCTTCTTTACAAACCAAACAATTTTGATGCAGATCGTGATTCCACTAGTACTTATACTTTTGTATAATAGTAAACATAAAGCAGCCTTAAAAGAATGGAGACTTGTATTTTTACTTGTTGGAATTGGTGCCATGATTCAAGGTGATCCATTGGTGTTTCAATTTCTACTATTTACGTTTAATCCGTTATATATGTTACTGTTTTATGTGTTGCAAAGTATATTATGGATATGGGAAATCATCAGTCAACCAAATATGGTAAGCATGCTTATCGGTGGAAGTTTCTTGTGTGTGATAAGCTTCTATCTTGCTAGAAATCATATTGATGATTTGATTCATAAAGGACAACGTATACAACTTGATGAAAAGCAAGTTGCACAGTTTATCCATGTTGTAGGTGGAATAGAAAATATTATTACACTTCACATTTTGGAAGAGAAATTATATATCACATTAGAAGAAGAAATGTTGATTCGAAAAAACGAAATAGAGAAACTACCAAAAAGTATACAAGTTGAAATACACGATAATGAAATGATAGTGCAAGGGGTTGCACCAAAAGCATTGTATGATGCATTAGACGCATACATTACGCAAGCAAATGCGTCATTATTAATATAGAGGTGAATGATGAAGATAAGTCGAATTTATAACAACAATGTCGTTGTTGCTGTAGAAGGTGATAACGAATATGTCGTTACAGGGAATGGAATCGGATTTAATCGGAAAGTACACGATGAAGTAGATCAAAATCGTGTGGAAAAGGTCTATTCATTTGAAGACCAACAAAAAAAGCAATTTGCTGAATTACTAAATCGTACTCCGATTATGTATTTTCAAATAGCTGAAGCGATAGCTACGAAAGCGGTTAATGAAATGGAAATAGAATTATCTAACCAGATATTTATCTCGCTAACAGACCATTTATGGTATGCAGCGGATCGTAAAAAACGAGGGTTGGAAATTCCAAACTTAATGCACGATGAAATCAAAAGTTTATATAAAGAAGAATATCGTATTGGTTTGTGGGCATTACGTTTGATTCAAGCAAATACGGGAATTCAATTTCCAAAGGATGAAGCAAGTTATATTGCGATGCATATTGTGAATGCAACTGTAGGAAATAAAGTGCGTGATGCAAAACGTATTGTTGCTTTTGTTAAAGATGTGCAAACGATTATTGAAAATGTCTTTGGAATTTCGTTTAATGATGAATCACTTGATACTTCAAGATTATTAACACATTTGAAGTTTCTAGCACAACATATATTTATCAAGGACACAAAAGAACCATTAAACCTTGATCAAATGTATACTTTACTTATTAATAAACATGAGAAGATGGAGTTATGTGTAGAGAATATTTTTGATATTGTGAAATTGAATTATCATTATACACTTACGAAAGATGAACTTGTATATTTGATGATTCATATTAATAAGATTGTGAGTATCTAATGAACTATCTTCATAAAATCGGAAAAGCATTATTATTACCGATTGCAATTTTTCCAATTGCCGCTATTTTAATTGGTATTGGAGCCATGCTAGGACGTGTGGATGCTACCTTTGTCCATTTTCTTAGTGTCATTTTACGTACTTCTGGTGAAGCAATTTTAGGATTTATGCCAGTTGCTTTTGCCATTGGTGTCGCCTATGGATTAAGTGATCATCACAAGGGGATTAGTGCTTTTGCAGGCCTCTTCGTATTCTTAATAATAACCAATGTGCTCGCCCAACAAAGAATTGATATGTACGATTTTCCAGTCGATAACTTTAATCAACCATTTGAGCATATCGATAATCAGTTCATTGGAATACTTTCAGGAGTTGTGGCTTCTGCTGTATACAATCGATTACATAAATTACACTTAGATACGTTAAATGAGAATGTAATACTCTTACTTACTTTATTGATTGTTTCATTAGGATTATGTTGTATCTTAATTTTTGTATGGCCATTTATCTATAATAAGCTTATCCAGTTTGGTGATTTTATAAGTTCATTAGGACCATTAGGTGCGGGTATTTATGCATTTTTTAATCGACTTTTAATTCCAATTGGAATGCATCATCCACTTAATTCCGTATTTTGGTTTGATGTAGTGGGGATTAATGATATTGGAAACTTTTGGTCAAGTCAAGGAACTTATGGAGTTACAGGGATGTATCAAGCCGGTTTTTTTCCAGTGATGATGTTTGGTTTGCCAGCAGCTGCACTTGCGATGCTTAGAACTGCATATCCACAAAATAAAAATAAAGTACGCTCATTTTTATTATCAGCTGCGTTCGCTTCATTTTTTACTGGACTGACAGAACCTTTAGAGTTCTCGTTTATGTTTATCGCTCCACAATTATACTTAGTGCATGCAGCTATAACTGGAATTTCAGTATTTATTGCTGCACAGTTTCAGTGGATTGCAGGATTTAGTTTCAGTGCAGGATTTATCGACTTTATGTTAAGTTTACAGATGCCATTTACAAAAATGCCGCTTATGCTTTTAGTTATGGGTGTTGTACTAGCCATTGCGTATTATTTTGGATTTACGTACATCATTAAACGCAATAACTTGCATACGCTAGGGCGGGAAATAGAACTGGATCATCGAGTGACAACACCATTGCAAAATACTGAAATTGATACAATATGCACAGCATTGATATATGCAGTTGGCGGAATGAACAATGTACAAGCAATCGACTGTTGTATTACAAGAGTACGTTTTCATCTACATAATCCTGGAGCATTTAATTTTGAATTATTGAAACAAACAGGGGCAATTGAATATATGCAGTTTGGTGATGAAATACAAATTGTATATGGACCTAATGCAGGTGCTATTGTTGAACATTTAGAATCCATTTTAGGAAAGCAAATGAAACATAATAACTAGAATTTAACACTATACATATGGAATATATAGGAATATATAGAAATAATACCCCGATGAAAGTGCATAGTTTAACTACATCTGTAAACGCTTGCTTATGTTATATAATAAAAGTAAATGTAATGGTTGACAAAACGCATTCTCTCGATTATTATGAAAATAGATAGTTTGAATTGTTACTTTAAGTAGGCAAGATCAGCATCGAAATTATTTTTTCGGTATTGGTCTTTTTTGTTTTTTAAGACAAAAAAGTCGAAATCGTTCTGGTATGTAAAATGCAGAAGGAGGTGGTAACATGTTATTTAAACGATCACAAAAAAATGAAATCTATGCTCCAGTTGATGGAATCTATGTGAAGCAAGAACTAATCAACGATCCAACATATGCAACTACAATTATGGGGGTTGGTTGTGGTGTCAGACCCGCAAATAACATTGTGAAAAGTCCAGTCGATGGAGAAATCATGATGGTGTTTCCAACCGGACATGCAGTTGGTTTGAAACGTAAAGACGGTGTAGAAATTCTAATTCATATTGGTATAGATACGGTCAATCTTCAAGGTAAAGGATTTACTACACTTGTGAAACAAGGTGATAAAGTAAATGTTGGAGCTGAATTGGTTCGTTTTGATCAAGAAATTATAAAGCAAAATGATCTTGATCCAACTGTCATTGTAATCTTCACCAACACGAATGGACACGAGATTACATTGCATAATGAAAGTGAAAGTATAACAACTAGGGACGTGATAGCTGATGTTAAATGAAAAAGGATATGTGATTAGTCGCATCATTAATAATAATGTTGTCGCTTCACATGATAAAGACTCAGAAATTGTATTGATGGGTAGTGGAATCTCTTTTAAGAAGAAAGTTGGAGATTTTGTCGATAAGGACAAAGTTGAAAAAGAGTTCGTCTTAAAGGGAAGAGAAAAAACTCGCTATATGGATATTATTGAGAATATCAATTCTGATTTCATTGATTTAGCTGTGAATATACTAGATTATGCAGAAGAACAACTTGGTGTAAAAACAACTACCATTGCATATATTAGTTTGGCAGATCACCTCGCAAATGCGGTAGAACGTGCACAAAATCATATTCTTTTACCAAATCAAATGTTGAATGAAGTAAAACGTTTTTATCCAAATGAATTTGCAATTGGTTTAAAAGCAATTCGCAAAGCAAATGAATTGTATGAAATTGAATTACCGCTGGATGAAGCTGGATTTATTGCATTTCATATTCTGAATTTAGCAGGAGTTGATATTAATAAGCCAACAAGTGATAGTGTTATGTTGATTAAAAAGGTAATAGAAATAGTTGAAACGTACTTCGAATTTACATTAGATCAAGAATCTGTGTATTATGAACGTTTCTTAACCCACTTGAAATACTTTAGTTCAAGAGTCTTCGCGGAAAATGATGTGGAATATGGAGATAAGGATTTTGTATATCGTATGATGAAAGTACAATATCCAGAAACAACAAAATGTGTGGAATTAATTAGCGAGTATTTAGATTTCAATTACAAAATTGAAGTGAATAATGAAGAAAAGGGATACCTAATTATTCATATCAATAATTTACTAGATAAAAGTAAGATAGTTACCAAACCGGGCTAGACTTAACAAACATAAATAGTGTTTTTATGTTCGTAGTAGACTCGGTTTTTATTTATGTAAAATTGAAATTTGCTGTGTAGAAATAAGAAGTATAAAGGAAACTACATGTATATCAAACAAAAAATTAAAAGGAGAATTTAAAATGAAATACGAAAACATGAGTAAAGAGATACTTAGTATCATTAAAAAAGAGAATATTGCAGATGTGTTCTATTGTGTAACACGCTTACGTATTGTTGTGAAAAACAAAGAAGAAATTGATCAAGAAGCACTCGCTAAAATCAATGGAATCTTACAAGTAAAACAAGTGGGAAACCAATTCCAACTGGTTATTGGTTCACATGTAAAAGATGTATATAACGATTTCTGTGAGGTTGCTGGATTTTCAAATGATGATTCTGGTGAACAACAAGTTGTGGCAAATGAAGATACACAAAAGGAATCACTAGGCACAAGATTTTTAAGTACCTTATCAGGAATTTTCTTGCCATTATTACCTATACTGATTGCTGGAGGGATGTTAAAGAGTTTTGTAATTATTTTACTTTTATTTAATACTGAACTTGTTGATAGTGGTGTAGTCACTGTGCTCAATTCAATTGGGGATGCACCATTCTACTTCTTGCCATTTATGGTCGGATATACAACTGCTAAACGCTTTAAGATTAATGAGATGTATGGATTGATGATTGCAGGGGTATTATTATCTCCTACATTCATGGGTGCTGCTGGAGACACCATTGACTTCATATTATTTAATATTCCAGCACAAAACTATGCAAGTTCAGTTGTGCCAGTTATTTTAAGTGTAATCTTATTTTCTTATGCATTCCGCTTTATTGATAGCATTATGCCAAAAGCAATTAAAATTGTATTCTCAGGATTCTTAACTTTTTTAATTGTAATGCCTATCTTATTATTTATCGTTGCACCGTTTGGATATTACCTTGGAGAAAGTTTCTCACAAGCAATTGTTTGGTTATTTGAAACAACAGGACCGATTGCTGGAGCCTTAACTGGTGGATTGATGTCATTTATTATCATCACAGGTATGCACCAAGCCCTACAACCATTAATGATTGTAAACTATGCATCGCTTGGCTATGACTTCTTAATGCCTGGATTCTTTGTAAACAACATTGCAGTTGCGGGTGCTACACTAGGAGCTGCATTCAAAATAAAAGACCCAGATAATAAAGCTGCTGCTTTCTCTGGTGGTGGTCTTGGTTTGCTAGGGATTACAGAACCTGCACTATACTCAGTTGATATTGAATATCGTACACCGCTAATTGGTATTGTTGCTGGTGGTGCTGCAGGTGGATTCTTATACATGCTGTTTGGAGTGAAAAGTTATGGATATGCAATGCCAGGAATATTCAGTTTACCAACATACATCGGTGAAGGAAATAACTTAATATTTATGATTATTAGTTTGGTTGTTGCATTCGTTGTAGCATTCTTAGTTTCATTTGTATTAACTAAGGATAAATCAGTAGCAACAAAAGCCTAAGTAAAGAAAGATAGTAAAATACAAAGGATATAGATGAGATACTTAGATATCAACTATATCCTTTTTTGATGAAAACGCTATAATTCGTGCAACGCAAACATATTTGGCTTATAATTATGGTAGAGGGTCATATGAATATAAATAAAACGAATTTAAACGATACAGAAAATCTAATCATGAATACCATTTGGAAGTATATTGAACAAAATGAAAAGGTAAATGTTGTAAAAATTGCTGAGGAGTGTTTTGTCTCAAAAGCCACGGTTATCAAATTAAGTAAAAAGCTTGGATATAGTGGATATAGTGAAATGTATTACATGATGCTTGCAAGCAAGAAAAATCAATATTCACCTGAAGTGTTTGAAATTTCTTCACTTGAGAAAGATGGATCTAGTTCACAGTATATTCCAAATGTTGCTGAGTTATTACACTATTATCGAAATGATAAAATCTTGGTAGATTCCTTAGGATATGTAGATGCTGCTAGAGATTACATTATTCAAAAATTACTCGTCTTTAATTTCAATGCGAATTTTTGTTATCACTATGAAGCATTTGCCAATACAACTTTTAAAAAGGGATTGTTTATTGTAATGTCTAATTCAGGGGCAAGAGGAGAAATTCTTGAACGGATACGTGAAGCAAAGGAAAATGGATTTAATGTGCTTGTTTTTAGTTCTGACTTAAATTCACCAGCTGGAAAACTTGCACACACGAGTATTCAAATTGATTCAATAAAGAGTACGAAAGATCATTACAAGGCGGATTTCTTTACCGCAAAGATCATTGTGTTCTTCGAAATGGTCCTTGAGGAATATTCGAAAACATTCTTAGAAAAACCAAATGAGAAATAAAGTCGTCTATCGAAGGATGGCTTTTTTAGTAACTTTTGTCACAATGCGGTGACCTTTTTCACCATCCATCGTAAACGCTTGTATCAAGGATTTCATCTCGCTATACTTTGTTTGTACAAGGGTCGACACGTTGTATATCATAAAGGGAATTTAAAAAGGAGAACAAGAAAATGAAAGAAAAACTTATCAAATTAATGAATAAGTTTTCTAGATCGATGACAGGAATAGTAATGTTCTTGGCGATTATGGGAACTGTTATTGCATTAGCAACAATTATGAAATTAGAGTTTATGCCTGAGCCAATCGTGGCATTTGGGGGACTTATTTCATCTATGATGGATGCAATGCTTAATAACTTATCGTTAATCTTCTGTGTAGGATTAACAACAACAATGGCAAAAAATAAGAAAGTGGATGCTGCACTAGTTGCAACTATTTCATATTTAATGTTTCTTGCAGTAAATAATGCTTGGTTAACAAGTCAAGGAATGTTAGCTGAACCTGGAGAAATGGGGTTATTTGGAACAGGACAAGCAATTGTTTTAGGATTTCAAGTAAGTGACATGGGGGTATTCTTAGGGATGATCCTAGGATGTATTACTGCATTTGTATTCAATAAATTCGCAAATGTTGAATTCAGTGACATGTTTAAAATTTATGGTGGATCACGTTTAGCATTCGCAGTTATGATTCCAGTTGTATTAGTTCTTGGAGTTGGAGTTACTTATATTTGGCCAACAGTAAATGATGGAATTGCTGCAACTACAGAATTCATGAAAGATGCAGGACCAGGTGGTGTGTTTGCATACGCATTTGGAAACCGTTTCTTAATTCCTACTGGATTACACCATATGTTATGGATGCCATTCTGTTTCACTGGGTTTGGAGGAGTAACTGAAATTGCTGGAAACGTATATTCAGGAGCTGCAAACATCTTCTATGCAGAAATGGCAAACCCAGGAGCAATTACTGCAATTCATGAATCGGTTCGTTTCGCTACATTTGGATTTGCAAAAGCATTTGGAGTGTTAGGAGCATTCTTAGCATTCATTAAAACTGCAAAACCAGAACGTCGTAAACAAGTTATCAGTATGTTATTACCAAGTGTGTTTGTTGCAATGGTTGCAGGTATTACAGAGCCATTTGACTTCATGTTCTTATTTGCTTCACCACTATTATGGTTAGTTCATGGGCTATTAACTGGATTGTTTGAAATGTTGCTTTGGTTACTTGGATCAAGAACATATATGATTTACGGTTTATTAGATATGGTAATTTGTAACTTGCCATTACCAATTGAACTTACAAAAATCCACATCTTCTTTATCGTTGGAATTATTGCAGTTATCGTATGGTTCTTTGTATTCCAATTCATGATTAAGAAAATGGATTTAAAAACACCAGGACGCGAACTTGTATTAGCAACTGGTGCAAATGAAGGACAAATCGGAAATAGTGATTGGGATGCAGATATTCAAGTATTCGTACAAGCAGTGGGTGGAGTCGATAATATTGAAAGTATCGAAAACTGTTTTACACGATTACGTATTGATGTGAAAGATGTTTCAAAAGTAGATGAGAAAATTATTGAGCAAACACAAGCAAAAGGCTCAGTTGTAAAAGGTAATAATGTGCAAATTATTATCGGAATGAAAGTACAGGAAGTTTGCGAAGCATTTAAAGCAAGTGTAAACTGGGAGGAATAAAATGAAAAAGTACACAATTTGTATCATTGGTGGAGGTAGTCGTTATACACCGGATATGCTTACCATGTTATGTAACCAAAAAGAACGTTTTCCATTAGCGAAAATCGTTTTCTATGATAACGAAGCAGAACGACAAGAGTTAGTCGGAAAATATGCAGAAATACTATTTAATGAATATTATCCAGGTGTTGAGGTAGTGTATACGACAGATCCTGAAGAAGCATATACAGGTATCGACTTTGCATTGATGCAAATTCGTGCTGGTCGTTTAAAAATGCGTGCATCAGATGAAAAAATTGCAATTAAACATGGTTGTCTTGGACAAGAAACATGTGGAGCAGGTGGGTTTGCATATGGAATGCGTAGTGTCCCTGCAGTTATTGATATTATTAAAGATATTCGTAAATATGCTCCAGAAGCTTGGATTTTAAATTATTCAAATCCAGCTGCGATTGTTGCGCAAGCTACAGAAAAAGTGTTCCCAGAAGATCACCGTATTATTAATATTTGTGATATGCCAATTGCAATTATGGATATGTATGCGAATGTTCTTGGGAAAAAACGTAAAGATTTTGAACCACGTTACTTTGGATTAAACCACTTTGGTTGGTTCACAAATATCTATGATGTAAAAACAGGTCATGATTATCTTCCAGAGTTACGTAATATTTTAAAAACACCAAAAGAATTCAAAACAGAAAAGCTATTTGAAGAGCCATCATGGAAAGCTACATTTGATTTTATGAGTACCATGATTAGTGACTATGATGAATACCTACCAAATACATATATGCAATATTACCTATATCCTCAAAAGATGTTTAAAAAACAAGACATCAATCACACAAGAGCAGATGAGGTAATGGAAGGTAATGAAAAAGAAGTATATGAAACACTAGAAGCAGTTGTTAAACTTGGAAAAATCAAAGGAACTGCATATGAACCAGAACCTGATGCAGGTTGTCATGCAGAGTACATTGTTGATTTAGCAACAGCACTAGCAAATAATAGTAATGAAATTTTCCTAATTATCACAAAAAACAATGGAACATGTTCGAATTTAGATCCTGATATGATGGTAGAAGTACCTTGTCGTGTAGGAACATATGGAGTGGAAGCAATAAGTGTAGGTGAAGTTCCAACGTTCTATAAAGGGCTTATTGAAAACCAACACGCTTATGAAAAGCTAACAGCAGAAGCAGCTCTTGAAGGTGACTATATGAAAGCTTTAAAAGCCTTAGTATTAAACCGTGCAGTAGTAAATACTGATGTGGCAAAAGCATTACTTGATGACTACATTGAAGCAAATAAAGGTTACTGGACTGAGTTAAAATAATGGGACTATTTAAAAAGAAACAGGTGTTTTATGCACCATGTTCAGGAAAGATAATTCCATTGTGTGAAGTAAATGACCCTGTATTTGCAGGCGAATCATTAGGTCCAGGTTTTGCGATTGTTCCTAGTAAGGGTGAACTTTATGCACCTAAAAATGGGGTAATATCAGCTATCTTTCCTACAAAACATGCAGTAGGAATGACTTTTGAAGATGGAAGTGAAGTATTATTCCATATTGGAATTGATACAGTCAATCTACAAGGAGAAGGATTTTCCACTTTCGTTAATAGCGGAGATAAAGTAAAGCAAGGAAGTAAATTAGTGGATTTTGATTTACCATTTCTTGAAAGTAAGGCAATTGATTCCACAGTGATGGTTGTATTCACAAAACACAAAGAAGTCTCAATCGAATCAAAAACGGTTCAAGCAAATGAGGCGTTGGATATTACATGTAAATAAAATGGGAAAGGGCGAAAGTCCTTTTCTTTTTTAAATACGATATCTATGGTAAAGTATACCTATGAAGATAAACAAGAAAAGATGTCGTTGGGTAAATCTCGACAATGAAAACTATGTAAAATATCATGATCATGTGTGGGGACAAGCAACACATGATGATAAAGAACTATTTGAAATGCTAGTGCTTGAATCATTTCAAGCAGGTTTGTCTTGGGAATGCATTTTAAATAAACAACAATCCTTTCAGGATGCTTTTGATCAATTTGATGTCATTGCTGTAAGTCATTATACACATGAGAAAGTAGAAGTTCTTATGCAAGATGCATCCATTGTACGGAATCGTCGAAAGATACTCGCAACTATTCAAAATGCAAAAGTGTTTCAAGATATTCAAAAAGAATACGGAACATTTGATGCATATATTTGGAAGTTTACTGATGGTAAAACGATCTATGAACCAGATCAAGGATCCTCTGATTTGTCTAAACAAATCTCGAAAGATCTAAAGAAAAGAGGAATGAATTTTGTGGGTGAAACCATTATCTATTCGTACTTACAAGCTATTGGTGTCTTAGATTGTCATGAACCAGAGTGTTACTTATATCAAAAATAAGGAGCTGTGACAGATAGGCATATTTAGCCAAATCTAGAGCACAGCTCCTTTTTTTCTTGGTTTATTCCATATATTGCTCATTTTCTTAATCATGTGTACATTATTAAAAGCCTATTTTCATTTTAGGCTGA
>NZ_SODD01000022.1 GCF_004365815.1 Breznakia blatticola | reverse complement strand
ATTGTTGTTTCTTTCAAAATAAGGTACCTCCTTTTATAGAGATACCCTATCATTTGTATGCTATTTTGAAAATCCGTGTATTATTTTACGCTTACCTTTTATCTATCATTTATCTATCACTTTATCTATCACTTTATCTATCATCTATCTATAACTATCAGTCATAATCTAAAAGTCATCCCAGCACTGAGATGACTTTTCTGTTAATAAAACTTTTTAAATCGATAAACTAGTTTTCCTGCAATATACATAAGTAGTGTATATATTGGCAAAACGATATAAATATACGGCCATCCAAAAGATGATGTACCTTGCAAGTTATGAATTGGATTACTATAAGCAAACGGATTGATGACATTCATTTTCTCTAGTGTCCCTATCGGACATATTACATGTCCAATAACAACAATTGCCATAAATACTAAGCATCCAATCAACCGATTATTGATAAGTGTATTGATGAAAACAAATAACATACAGGTAAATGCTACATAGCAAATCACTGCTGCAACCAATAATAAATTGAATTGCCATAGCGGTAGTAAATCCGAACTCAACGCTGGTTTTTGATTGTAATAATCATAACGTTCTGGTGAATACTCGCTTAATCCATAGTGTAATGTTTTTGAATCAATTTCACCGGAATAGTATAAATCCTCTAATAAATCACTCGTATTTGTGACAACGTTGACACGCATCGTATCTCTAGTTCTCATGATCATTGGATAGGATGTATATGCTCCATGATCACTTACAAACAATATTCCCGCAATTAGTATAATCGGAATAAAGACCATAAGTAAACTACTCGATAATCCAGAAATAATCTTTCCATCATAACTAAGTGTTCTTCGTTTTGGTTGAATCAATATGGATTTTAATGTTCCTTGTTTTCTATCTTTATCAAACAAGTTAAAGAACATCAACATAATAAGTACTGGTACTGCAATTTGAATACTATTTGATACAAGCTGATATAATACGGTCGAACTATTGACACTGTATGGAGTTAAATCGCGGATTTTCAGTCGATTTAATGTATCCGTATATCGAAGAATAAATTGAAATGTATAGAAGTTATTTTCATAGTATCCAAATCCAGCATTGGCATTACGAATATCTTCTTTGTAGTCTTCCAAAGCAAGTTGAACATCTTTCATTCCATGCGCAGCAGCAATTTTATTCACTTCTGCAATTTGATATGAATAATCCATATCACTCATTTTTGGGATTCTTTGGTATTCGTAAAGTGTTTGAAAAATAAATTCCTTCATATTCATTTCACCGAGCACTTCATAATCAATTTCTTTATTATTGATCATTGTTTGAATATGTTCAATTTCGCCATCTAGAAAATCATTAATGACTTTTTGTGATTTTGTTAATTGAACAATTTCTCCATATTCGTCATAAATCCCTATATCATTTTTAAAAAGATAAAAATCCATTTCTTTTTGGATCAATAAATCACTGAGTACTCCATCTATATTGTCATCTTTTTGTATGTTTCCATTTGTTTGTTGTTGCACAATGTCCATGATTTCATCATTCATCATGCGTTTTTGATCTTCATTCTTTAACTCGACAATCGTAAATACATATACAAGTAACACAAATACCAAAGCGATAATGAACTTCTTACTTTTTATAATGCGTTTGCATTCATAGAAAAAATACGTTTTCATACACGTGCACCTCGCTTATCAAATACTTGGAAATTCCCAAAGTCTTTTCGTTTTAACATCCAGATATTTGCAAAGACGAATACTGCAATATGAATGCATGCACATGCCACAACAAGTAGAATCGAAACTTGATTGATTTGTGCAATGAAAATATCACCAAACACAAATAAATATGGGAAAATGTAATATAAGATTGGCTCTGTAACATTCAACAAACGCATAAACACCAAAATCACAAGTACAATTCCTGTTGCAATCATCGCATTTTCGAAAAACGAAAGTAGGGTTGTAATACAAGCAACTAGCGCATTAAACGAAAGAATTGCTAGTAGTGATGTTCCTATTGCATAAAGTAAATATGTGGATGTCGGAATAATTTCCGTACGATTGATGATCTGCGGATAGCCAAAATTACCAAGTCCACCAATAATTGATGCAACTGTAAATCCAATAAGTGCACAAACTGTAATCATTACAATCATACAAACGGTATGAAAGATAAACCGTGAGATCGCTAATCGTGTTCTTGATATAGGAGCACCCATTAATAGTTTATACGTTTCATTGTCATTTTCGATTGTATAAGCATACACCATGTGAAATGCAAACAAACAGAAGATAATAAATAAACTATATCCTTTAAACATATTCACTAAAAAGTTTGCACCATTTATTTCATTTGGACTATCGTATTCTGTCATTTGATGATCCTTTAAATATTGATAAAAATACCCTTGAGCTTTTAACTCTGTTTGGACGCGATCCAATGTACCTACACTACCTTCTTCAAATAGTTCTTGTTTCAGTGCGTTGGTTTTTAGTCGAGTTTCTACCCAACGTTCTTTTTCACTGTAACGAGCTGGCTCATAGTTATACATCAATGGAACAAATACCATCTGAAATTCTTCATCTAACACAAAGTATGCATCATTATATTTATCATAGGTTTCCTTTACCTTTGCATACTCTTCATTTTGGTACCACAATAATGGATCGATTCCTTCTTCTTTAAACACTCGTTCCATCTCAATAATTGTCATAACTGCAGAATCAGATAAATTCGATACGCTTGTTCGATAAGGGCGTAAATCCCACAATAACTGTCGATCATATTCTTTTGTTTGTTGATTGGCTTGCATCATATTGTAACCAAATAAACAAAGAATCGCTAAAAACAGCGCAATCATTCGTTTGCTTGCCACAAACTTACGAAATTCATAGGCAAAGATATTAGCTCTCTTCATGATAAATATCCTTATACATCGTTTCTACACTTTGTTCAATCTTCGTAATTTCTAGTATTTCAATTTGTGCATCTTGAAGTGCACTCAATAAAGTATCAAGAGTTATGTCTTTAATTTCCACTGTATATGCTTGAAACAAATCATGATATTGATAGATTAAACCTAACTGCGTAAACACTTCATGTGCTTTCTTGCTTACTTTTACATGATATGAAATCTTTTGTGATTGCTCATAAGTTGATGCATCTACCATCGACCCATCCTTAATAAAGATGACACGATCAGCAATTTTCTCAACATCTGATAATGTGTGACATGAAAAAAGAAAGCCAACTTCTTCTGTTTGGGTAATTTCTTTTACCATACTTAATAAGTCTAAAATACCTGAAGGATCTAGACCATTCGTTGGTTCATCTAACATAATTAGCTTAGGTTTACTCATTAGTGCGATTGCAAGTGCCACACGTTGCTTCATCCCCATTGAGTATTGACCAACCTTTCGATTGATATGCTTTTCTAGTTTTGTCATATCAATCATTTCTTGTACGCGTTCTTTACTCACACCACGAAGTGAAGCAAATAACTTAATATTATCTTTTCCACTCAGTTCAGGATATAGTGCGGGACCTTCGATAAATGAAGATTGCTCACTTAATGCAGCAATTCGATCTTTTTGAATATCATGTCCATGAATCAAAATTTGTCCTTGATGAAACTCTGTTAAACCAGCAATACATTTCATCGTTGTACTTTTTCCTGTTCCATTTGGACCAACAAACCCTACAATTTCATGAAGACCCACATGAAAGTTGACATCATGTAAAATATCACGACTTCCATATTTTTTATGTAATCCTTTTACTTCTAATACATTCATACATTCTTCCTCTTTTCGAAATTGACACACTTACTTATCTATAATCATACACAAAAAAATAATGACACGCAAAAAAAACGTCCAGGATAACCCCAGACGTTTCTAAGTAATATACTATTTTACTTTTGACATGATGTCATTGAATGAATCTTCTTTTAAAGAAGCTCCACCAATTAATGCCCCATCAATATCAGGACAAGCCATGTATTCAACAATGTTTTCTGGTTTTACAGATCCACCGTATTGAATACGTACTTTTTCAGCTGCTTCATCTCCGTACATAACTTTAACTTGGTCACGTACGATTGCACAACAGTTTTGTGCATCTTCTTTAGTTGCTGATTTACCAGTTCCGATTGCCCAGATTGGTTCGTAAGCGATAACCATGTTAGATACACAGTTTGCGCAAAGGTTTGCTAATGATCCAGTTAATTGTTCACGGATCACTTTTTCTGTTTCTCCAGCATCATATTGTGCTTCAGTTTCACCGATACATAAGATTGGTGTCATATCGTTATCGATTAATTTTTTCGCTTTTTTGTTTACTGTTTCATCAGTATCTCCGAACATTTCTCTTCTTTCAGAGTGTCCGATGATACAGTGTGTAATACCGATTTCTTTTAACATTGGAACACTTACTTCTCCAGTGAATGCACCACTTTCTTCAAAGTGACAGTTTTCTGCAGCAACAATTAAGTTTTTTGCAAGTTTGTTAGCTTCATTTAAAGCTAAGTATGATGTAGCAACTCCAAAGTCAGCTCCATCGTGTGCATTAGCATCACATGCTTGAATAAAAGCAGTTGCTTCCGCGATTGTTTTGTTCATTTTCCAGTTTCCAACAATAATAGGTTTTCTAGCCATGATATCTCCTTATTTATCAGAAATTACCGCAATACCAGGTAATTCTTTTCCTTCCATGTATTCTAATGATGCCCCTCCACCTGTTGAGATGTGAGAGAATTTGTCAGCAAATCCTAATTGGATTGCAGCAGCAGCACTATCACCACCACCGATAACAGTAGTAGCCCCTGGAAGTTCAGAGATTGCTGTACATACTGCTAAAGTTCCTTTAGCAAATGGTTCCATTTCGAATACACCCATAGGTCCATTCCAAACAACTGTTTTTGCACCTTTAAGTGTTTCTTCAAATAATGCGATTGATTTAGGTCCAATATCTAGTCCCATCCATCCTTCAGGAATGTTTCCTTCGATTACTTGTGTGTTTGCATCAGCAGCAAATTTGTCAGCACATACACTGTCAACAGGTAATACAAGTTTGTCTCCAGCTTTTGCTAAGTATTCTTTAGCTAATTCAATTTTATCTTCTTCTACTAATGAGTTACCAACTTCAATTCCTTGTGCTTTAAGGAATGTGTAAGCCATACCTCCACCAACAATAACTTTGTCAGCTTTTTTAAGTAAGTTTTCAACTACCATGATTTTATCAGATACTTTTGCTCCCCCAATGATAGCAACAAATGGGTGAACTGGGTTATCTACTGCTTTACCAAGCATATCTACTTCTTTTTCTACTAAGAATCCTAATGCATTTGGTAAAATTGAAGGGATTCCTACTGTTGAAGCGTGAGCACGGTGAACAGAACCAAATGCGTTTTCAACAAATAAGTCTCCTAAGCTTGCCCAGTATTTAGATAATTCAGGATCATTTTTTGTTTCTCCTGCTTCGTAACGAGTGTTTTGCATAAGTAATACGTCACCATCTTTTAAGTTGGCAACCATATCTTCTAATTCTGCACCACGAGTTACTGGACAGAATGTAACATTAACTCCAGGCAATTTTTTTGCTAAGTCAGCAGCAACAACTTCTAATGAGTTTTTTGCTTTGTCTTCTTCAGTTTTAATTTTTCCTAAGTGAGACATTAAGATAACTTTCGCTTTATTATCAATTAGGTATTGAATTGTAGGTAATGCTTGTACAATTCGGTTGTCATCAGTGATTACTCCATCTTTTCTAGGAACGTTGAAATCACAACGACAAATGACGCGCTTTCCAGCTACATCTAAATCTTTAACAGTTCTTTTTGCCATAATAGCCTCCTATTTCGTAACGTGTTTATTATATCACTTTGTTTTTTGTAATTAAAGTGCTTTGCGAATTTATTCACATTTCAAACATCGCCTATTTTAGTGTATAATAATAACATTAACAGGAGACGTATTCATGGAAAAGAAAGAGACTACACAAAAGTCAAACAAGAATCAAAAATCTTATAATAAAAATAAGAAATATCATACAGATAAAAAGAAACAAACAAGTACTGCTAAACCTGAAAAAAAGGTACAACAGCCTACAAAACAGGAACAACCAGTAAAGACTAAACCAAAACATAGTCGTAGCAATGGAACGAAATTAAGCAAATCAAATGTCAATCCACAGCAACGTAGATCCAATCATCCAAATCAAAAGCCACAGCAGAAACAAAATCGTAAACCACAACCACAAAAACAAGCACCTGTGCAAAAGCCAAAGGAAAGCAAACAACGTCAGCATAAAGATGTGACGCTAAAAACAACTGAGGTATTTTACACTCGAAATCTTGAACCTTTAGAAACAGGTTTTGTATTTCCAAGTATTGAAATTATGAATCCGCTGGAAGAAGTGCTTGATTTACATGACATTCGCGAACCAAAAGTATACATTACACTACCTTCACTTGAAGATAATGCAATGATCAAAGATGCCAAACGCTTAGAAGTTCTACTCGAAAAATATCCAGATGTGAAGTTTTATCTCATCACAAATGAACCCGTGTATACACAATTACGTCTTGCTAAAGAAAAACAACTCAAAGGTTTCGAGTTGCTATCAGACTTTAAATTACGTAATTTTGCAAGATATACAGGTACGTATATTTACGAGATTGAAAACCTTGTCAAAGCAGTATTCATTGTGGATCACCATGATCAACTAAAACATGTGGAATACTACGATGATTTATATTCAAACTTCCAAGTGGAAGTTCTTGATGTAGAAATCAGTAAAATTAACCAATAGATAGACAAAGAGGCAGTGTGAAACCGCCTCTTTTATATTACATTTCTAATTTCCAAAGTCCGTGGATGTTACAGTATTCATATACAGCAACAACTTCTTCACCTTTGATGTTGAATTCTACATATGGTTTATCACCTGGGTGTAAACGTTTCATCATCATTCCATCCTTTGTTTCTACAACGATCATTTCGATCCAGTGAACATCAACCATTGGGTGTTCAACTTCACCGATTTGTACTTTTAAGACGTCTCCATCATTTGAAACAATATATGGAACGTGTTTTTCACCAGCCCCATCTGATGTATTAGGTACTAATACTTCATTCTCCTTACCTGCACAAACATTTCCTTCTGATAACACAGCTACGATTGAATCGCAACCTTCACATTTAACAAATTGCATATCTTCCTCCTATATATTTCTTTATCTATATATAAAGGATAGCATTATATATCTTTTGTTGCATCTAAAGTGCTTGTGAAAAATCGTCTTGTTAGATGTCAAAGTTAATGCAATAGATGATTGCTGTAAACATGCATTATAAATATTTCTAAAAGGACACTCGACGTTTCTGTCAAGTGCCCTTTCTTTAATATTCAAGCAACCCACACTATAGTGCTTTTTTGCTTACTATAATTATTTATACGACTACTGTACATTTTGTTCTCTCTTTTATTCGTTGATTAATAAGTGTTCGAAAGTACGTAATAAGAGGACCTGTACAGAATGCTGTAATAAGTGTTCCTACTCCGATTGGAGCACCTAAAACAAAACCAATAATCACACAAATGCAGTCACTAATGATTCGAATCCATCGAAATGGGATTTTTACATGAAGTTTTGTTTCAATAATAAGTCCAAATGCATCATATGGTGCTATCCCTAAGTCCCCCGACATATATAATGCTGCACCAAAGCAACATGCAAGTAAACCAAATGCGCAAAAACAAATTATTGTTACTGTGGAATATGGAATTTGTTGAATGTAGCTAAACATGAAATCCGCTAAATATCCAACAGTAAATACTCCTAGAAATGTTCCCAGATGAATCATGGAACGTGCATATCGAATCATCACTAAAAGTAAGATAACATTTGCAATCATTTGAACTGTACCAAAGTTAACTTGAAGTGATTGTGCAATTCCTATATTCATCGTCACAAATGGATCAGTTCCTTGCATACTATAACGCATACAAGCAATTCCTAAACTTAGTATAATTACACCGCTAATGACAAGTCGTACTTGTAAAATCTTATTACTGAGATTCACTTGCAAGTGTTCCTGATTCAACGTTTGCTTCACTTGGCATTTCTACATTTTCAGTTTTAGTCTGTTCTTTTTCGTGTAATTCTTGAACATCTAAAGATAACTGTTGTAGACGTGCTCCTTTTAATTTATAGAACTTACGGTAGATTGCTAAACTCAAAATAACAAAGATTATTGGGACAATACATGTTAACACACGAATTCCAGTAATTGCAGATGCTGATTGTTGTACATTTGGTACATAACCAACCAACGACAATCCAACTCCTGTTAATAATCCAGAAACTGCTTGTGCAAGTTTCATTAAGAATGTTTGTGCTGAACAGATAATACTTTCATTTCTTGTTCCAAATTTTAATTCCCCATAATCAATACAATCGGCAATTGCAACTGTTGTAACCCCTAAAGATAGACCTGAACCAAATTTCAAAATAAGACCTGACCCCATGACAAGTACTACATTATTTGGTGCATACATTCCAGAGATAAATAACAATAACATTCCAATAATTGGCATTCCACATGCTACAACATAGGTTTTTTCTCTTGATAATAATTGACTAACTTTTGGAAATAACATTAAACCTAACATTTCTGCGAAAATCGTAAAGAAGAATAGTGAGAAGAATGTTTCATTTCCTACTACATATTTAAAGTAGTAAATCATAAATCCATTCAATATTTGAATTGCTAAGTTAAATGTTAACAACAAGCCAATAAAAGCCAATAATTGATCATTTTTCGTGATAACTTGAATCATCTTCTTTAATGTAATCTTTGCTCCCTTTTCTTGGTTAAGTGTAGATTTTTCTGGAACATTGGTTACTGTAATTCCAATTGTGATAATAAAGAAGATACTAATAAGAATTGAAATGATAAAGAATCCTGTTTGCTCATTTCCATTTCCTAGACTTTGAACTGCTTGTAATCCAAATGTTCCAACTAATAACCCTGCCAAACTTGCAAAGATTCTAGGAATTACGGATACTTTTTCTCGTTCTTCAGGATCATTTGTTAAGTTAGGTAACCATGACCAATATGGAACATCCATAATCGTGTATGTCATTCCAAACACAACATATGCAACTGCAATATAGATATACAAGTTGGTTCCAGTTAATCCAAAGTTAGTAAACAATAAGATAAATGCCACCGCATTTAATAATGTTCCAATCGTTAACCAAATTCGAAACTTTCCAAATCGAGTACGTGTGTTGTCAATAAACATCCCCATAATCGGATCATTAATGGCATCCCAAATACGAGCACCAAAGAATAGTGATCCAACAAATGCTGGTGCTAAATATAATACATCTGTTAAGTAATACGATAAAAAGGTTCCCACAAAACATATAACTGCATCTTTCCCTAAGGCTCCTAGCCCAAAGGAATATTTTTGTCTAAAAGGTACTTTCATAATACATTTCCTCCTAATCAAGGTGCGCGCTTATCCTTAACTAAAGTATAGTATTGTGAAAGCGATTACAGTAGAGTATAATGTTTTCATAAACAGTCAAAATGTTATATTTTGTGTTAGAGGGATACGTGTATGGAAAGAAGTTATGTAAAGACTTTTGGTTTTGATGAACACCGTGATTTGAATCTTTTGTTTGCAGGTAAAGCAGAATGTAGTCCACTCCATAGTTATGGTCCTGCAGTTCGACCAAACTACATTTTTCATGTCATCACAAAAGGAAAAGGTGTCTACTATTTAGAAAATCAACGTTTTGAATTAGAAAGCGGCATGGGATTTCTTATTCCCCCAGAAATACAAACCTTTTATCAAGCTGATAAAGACGACCCTTGGGAGTATTACTGGATTGCTTTTTCTGGAACACATGCGAGTGCATACATGAAAGCGTTGGGATATGATATGTATCATCCTGTCTTTCATGTAGACCAAATAGAAAGTATTCAATCAATTATTGAAGAGATATTATGCATAGATCAAATTCTCATTCAAGATGAGCTCATGTTAACATCACATTTATATCATTTGCTTTCAATTATTAAATTGAGTGATGATCACACAACTATCGCAAAAGATCAAAGTGCCAATCCTTACATCCAAGATACTATTAACTACATAAAGGAAAACTATGCAACAAAGATTTCTATTAGTGAACTTGCAAACAGTTTATCCTTAAATAGAAGTTATCTTTCTTCATTATTTAAAAAAGAAATGAATGTGACACTTCAACAGTATATAACCGACTATCGTTTGACTCGAGCAAAGGAACTACTTGGTTTAAGTAATTTCACGATTGAAGAAATTGCTGAAAATAGTGGATATCTTGATCCTTTAGTCTTTTCCAAAGCCTTCAAAAGAAAAACAGGCGTTACACCAAGTACATATCGAAAACAAGAGTATGAAAAGCAACAGGAGTTTGCTAGAACTGGTGAATCCTTAATGCTCAATGAAGACGCAAAAATCATGAAATAGAAAAAATGACAACAGCCATCAACTTAGACTGTTGTCATTTCTTTATTTTGCTTGGAAAACCCAAACCTTAGAATCAAAATCATGTGATGTTGGACGTCCATCAATCACCTGCCCACAAGAAGCATCACTACTTACAAATCCAATATTTTGTAGTTCATCCCCATAGTAAACTTGTTTACTTGAAATTTCTTCATACATATATTGTTCATTCAACCCTTGTAAGTATAAACGTGAAAATGGTCCATTTACTTCATTTAATACTTTATAATATCCAACGATTGCAGTTTTCTGATCTTGTGAAACCACCATCCAAGCAGTGTAATTTCCTTCAAATGGACTCATCAGTCGATAGAAGGTACCTTGGTGTATAATTTTTCGATATTGCTTCACAAATGAAATTTGTTGTCTTACCATTTCGCGGTCATCTTTCGATAATTTCGTTGGATCTAATTCATACCCAAAAGAACCAAAGTAGGCAACATTTCCACGTGTAGAAATTGGTGTTTCCCTAAATACTTGTTCATTTGGACTCACTGATACATGTGCACCAATCGAACTAAGTGGATATACCATAGAAGTACCATATTGAATCTTTAAACGCTCAATTGCGTCCGAATCATCGCTTGCCCAACCTTGTGGCGAGTAATACAGCATTCCTGGATCAAAACGTCCACCTCCTGATGCACAAAACTCAAATAAAATATCAGGAAATTCACTTGTAAGTCGTTCATACAAATCATAGACACCTAGTATATATCTATGGAACACTTCTCCTTGTCGCTCTGGTGGTAAAGATGATGTATATGGTTCTGTAATACATCGATTCATATCCCACTTAATGTAAGAAACTTTTGATTCACGAAGAATTTTCGCCATCATTTCATATATAGCATCAACTACTTGTTTTTGAGAATAATCTAAAACATATTGATGGCGGCCATGTGAACAAGAACGATCTGGCGTTTGAATAATCCAATCCGGATGCTTGCGATACAAATCACTGTCTTCATTTGCCATTTCTGGTTCAAACCACAATCCAAATTTCAATCCTATCTCTTCAATACGATTTGCTAATCCATGTATTCCATTTGGTAATAGATCACTATTTGCTACCCAGTCACCTAAACCAGCACGCTCATGACGACGGCCGCCAAACCAACCATCATCAAGCACAAACAATTCTACACCATCTTCGTAAGCTTGCTTGGCAAAGGTAACAAGTAAGTCTTCAGTAAAGTTCATTCCAGTTGCTTCCCAATTATTGATCAGGACTGGACGTTCTTTATCTCTCCATACACCTCTAGCTAATCGTGTGCGATATAGTGTATGAAATGCCTGACTCATGCCATTTAATCCACTTTGACTATAGGCAATGACAACCTCTGGTGCTTGGAAACTTTGATTAGGCTCTAGCACCCAATCAAAGGTCATCGGATTAATTCCCATACTTACACGCGCAACGTCGTATGTATCTACTTCAACTTGTGCTAGAAAATTACCAGAATACACAAAACTAAATCCAATTACTTCTCCATAATGTTCTGTAGCATTTTCTCGTTTCAATGCAAGAAATGGATTTTGATAGTGACTTGATGATCCTCGATTACTTTCGATTGCTTGAATACCACTAGTTAACGGACGAAAGTGTGGTACTCTCTCACGACACCATGCCCCTGATAACTGCAACATTTCATATTTCATATCTGGTAAGTCTAATGACATACTCATCAATCGTTGCAAATGAAGTTTTTGTGTTCCCTCATTATGAACACGAACACTACGAGTGATGATTGGTAAATTTTCATAAATTGAATATGACAATACTACACGTAATTTTGTCACTGGATCTTTCAGTGTGATTTCTAATGTCTCTGCTTCATCATCGCTTTCAACATAAGTAGCAGGCAACCCTTTTAATGTTGGTTTTCCTTTTAGCACATTGTGACTTTCATAAACAAATGCACTAATCGTACTTCCATTTTCTTGTTGAACGGTTATGGCTGGTTGTCGAAAATCAGTAGATCCATAAACAGGAAACTCTTGCCGCAAATGCTCTCTAGAAAAGTCAACTTCTCCTTTATACACATATGCTGTATTTGGACGATATTCGCTTTCATGTAGATAGTCATAATGATCTCTAACATGTACTTTTTTTCCAAAGTATAAATTGCCTAATGAACCATCTTTCATTACTTCAAAAATGTAACTCATCTCATGATTTTGTAGGTGAAACACTTTTGTCTTTTCATTGATTACAATCATTATATAATGCCTCCTTGTAGCTATATGTTGATTGTAATCCCTTTCATTTCTTTCGAAGAGTTAGCTTCGTTGTAAGAAACAGTCAAAATGTTAGTTGTTTATGTAATCAACGCATCACAAGCTTTCCAATGTTGATGACATAAAATGACAATGCTATAATAATTTCAAACATTGAGGGGATGTGAATTCATGTTAGGGATGGTTATTACCAACATTGCATATTGGACAATTGCATTTGTAATTTATGGGATTCGATTATCAAGCAAAAAGGCTCTGATTTTTGGTGATTATACATTTTATTACAAATTGGATGATGAAAAAAAAGAAAAATATATGGATGAATCTAGAATTCTTGTAAAAAAAGCACTAATCGCTTTAGGGATTGTGCTAAATTTTCCATTTGTTATTAATGCGTATATCACGAACGATACCATCGGTTTAGTACTACTAATTGCTTCTTATTTACTGTATGTAACTTGGTATTTACACGAAGATAAGAAACTAAAACAACGATTTTCAAATGAGTCTTTAAAATAAGCTTATAGACTCTTTTTTCACAGCCAGCACTTTCACTTTAATAATCAATACTTTGCAATAACTTTAAATCATCATTAACGATAGCTGCTTCCTATCATAGATACTTTTAACGTCAAAACTTTATTGTTTTTGTGATATTATGATTATAGAAGAACAATCATATGTAAAGGAGATAATCTATGAAAAAGAAATTATTATTGGTCCTAGTATTATTATTGAGTACAGGATGTTTTGCAAATGGGAAATCAGCAAATGAAACGGATAAGAAAGAAGAAGCAAATGAGGTAAAAAAAGAGGACTCAAATAATGAAGAATCAAAACAACCAGTTGAAACTGATCCAACTAAAGATAATGAAACAATAAAGAATGAGTTGCTTAATAACGACCGAACTTCGATTGCTGGAGATTACGTAAACTCTAACGGCGATGTAGTTACGATAAACATGGATGGAACAGTATATTTCCACGATCCTGAATTTGGTGATGATTCAAGCAGTCAGATTGCATCATCTATCGACTACAATGAAATGAATAATTATTTCTGGTGGGGTATTGGTAATAAAGATTCAGTAGGCGGATTTGCTGTTGGAATTTATCTTCCTGGAACAGACATTGAGTGCTATGTACCTACGGATGATGGAAGTGAAAAAACAATCATCGTATCTACTAATAACGATAAAATTAGAATGACTTCAGGACAAGCGATGCCTGCAGAAAGTGATATTTACACCAAAAAGTAAGTTGTGATTATTTGCTTTAGTTGTCATAAATAAGAATAGATAATAATATACATGTGGGATATAAATAGACATACGTGTTATGTATCGACATACAATTCAACTTGTAAGTGAAGTTTGAAATTTTTTAGTAATTCTACAAATTTGTAAAAGAAAAGATAGCTATTGTCATCTACTCGTTTGATGTAAAACGAATGACAGTATCTATCTTTTGTATATTTTCATTGAAAGAGTATATGCATGGACAATAAACTCAAATTTTCGATGTTTTTGTCTTTCCAATACACTTTCGATAGTATCATTTACGTATTTTCTATGACACAATTGCATCATCATTTACTTCATACTCATATTCCACACATCAATTGTCCGCATATATTTAGTAAGTAATGCTTCTTGATACCCAACAGTTTGAAACTCTCGTATACACTCTTTAATTACACTTAAATCACTTAATGAAACATTTTCTAATTTCTGCAGACGTGAATCTGAGTGAATAGCTTTCGCACTTGCACATTCAAAATCACTTTTCGTATAGTGAAGAAATGAGATGTTCCCTTCTAGACGTTGACTTACTCTTTGTGCAATAAGTACTCCTTCAGGATCAAAATCTCCTGCGTAATACAAATGTGCATCGCATAGTTTGAGAATATCTAAAAGTTTATAGGCAGCTAAAGTTAACTCTCCATATGTACAAACAATCCCTACATTCTTGATTTTTTGATCAATTAAATATTGTTGAAGCACTTGAAATACTGAAGGATTTTCTAAAATAAGAATATGGGTACTACCATAAGCTTCTTGATATGTCTGTAAATTTCCAATATGTAGATTTATCGACTGTCCTTGTTTTGTAAACCAAGTAAGACCAACATCTTCAATATTCTTTTTGTTTTTCATTTGTACTTGAAATACGGTAATGTAATTTGTGGTTTCTTCCTTTAGCAACCCAGCTCTTGCAAGTATTTCATTTTTTTCAATACGACTTGTTGGTGTTTCTTGTACATCTAATGCATATTGAATGGCGTGCAACAAGAAATTAAGGTTGCTACCACCATCAAAAAAATGTGGATCTTGTGCAACACTGCTAGCAAACACACTTAAAGAACGTACCTTATTTTCCCAAATGGGTAGTGTATTAAGTGCTTGGGTAATCATCATAATTCTTTGTGGATTTCGTTTATATTGTTGAAGCATTTGTGTGAATAAAGATGGATTTTCTACTTCCATCTTTACTAACCACCCATAAGCTATAGTCGCCTTAAGATCATTAAATAGTTTATGTTTTAATATTTTCCTTTTTTCTTGTTGTACCGCATTTTCCTCTTTTTTGGAAACAATACATCCATCATAATATGCAAGTACAACATCTTGAAAATCAACTTCCTCAAATCTTGTATTGCGCAAAGCTTTAATAAGTTTTGTATAACTTAATACGATAGAATTTTGCTGACTTAAGTCACGTCCGATTAAAGCACCGATCGCACTTTTCTCTTCGGTGCTTAAATCATCTAGTTTAATAGTGCCACCTAGTGTATTTAGTTTGATATATTTTTCCTTCCACGCATCCATAAAACGAACTAGTCCTGGTGTATCTTTTAGATATCGGACAAATTGTTCAATCATGCAACATCTCCTGCAATATAACTTTTTTCTTGTCCATTCCAGTGGTATCTAAATATACTAACGAACTTACCTCCTTCAGGTCGATGTAATTCATATATATTTAAAGACTTAACACTTGGATAATCTCCCCATAAGATTTGTGAGTTCATAATATAATCAAAGTTAAACTTTTCTATTAATTCGAACATTGATTCGATATTGTTATCATCAACTCCCGCAAACGCTTCATCTAAAGCAATCATACTTGGTGCATCCGCTTTTCCACTACTAAACTTTGCAGCCACGGCTGAAAATAAAGGAATGTACATCGAAATTGCTTTCTCTCCACCACTGAAAGTCGCAAATTTATTATTCGTTAGTTCCTTATCTTTTACTAAGTCTTTTTCATAAATAATAGTAAATTCAAACCATGAACGATAGTCCATTACTTCTTTCATAATTTGATGAAAACTACTAAAGCTTTCTGTACTATTTGCGATGGTCCGTGCTTGGTTAATCTTTGAACGGAAATGACGAGAAATTTTTGTTAAGTCGCTTGGCTTGATAATTGCTGCATCAATTTCTAATAACTTAATTAACTCATTTACATGCATTTGTTCATCATCGTCAGCTTTTTTTGCCTTCCATACAAGTTGCAATTTCAAATTACTACTTGTATTCATTGCATCCATATATACATTCATTTGTTCGACCCAACGTCGACTTTGATTAATTTTGTATTTTACCTTACTACTAATCGTGTGAATCAATATATCTTCAAATAATTGACGATCACTATCGAGTAGTAGTTTTTCATGTTCCTCAATCGTTTCTTTCAAAATTTCAACTAGTTTGAAGAAATTCACTTGTTTTCCAGCAAATTTAGCATCAATCACAAAACGTGTTGGTACTCCTTCAACACCATCCATTATTTGTAATGGTGTATTTGATAAATGGTATTCAGCTAATGGTGCCTTATTATTATGGAAAATATCTTGCATCTTCGCAGTATTTTTTCCCAGTAACATACGTTTTTCATGATCTTCTGTTTTGTACGCTTTAAGTTCTTGAAAGGAATTAATAGGATGTTCAAAATATCCAATTTGTAATTCTTCGATAAGAACATCTTGATATTGCACAACTTTTACTTCTTGCTGTTTGATTTGCTCAACTATCTCATTTTTTGCATCATTTAAATTAAGAATATTTCGATTGTGATCTCCAATCGTTAATTGATTGTTATCTCGCTCTTTTCCAATTGAGAAAAGTCGATTACCAATTGTTTCTAAGCGTTGTTGGATATCTGCAATTCCCAAGTCTTGAAGTTGTTCCTCAAGTATTGAAATTTGACCTTCTACTTTCGTAATATCTTGTTTTATACGTATCACATCACCTTGTATTTCATCTAATTGTAGTTGCGTACTTTCTAACATTTCTTTTCGTGTCTGCAAAATCTCAAAATCACTATAGTATTTATTTTGCAAGTCACTAAATCTTGTGAATACTGTTTCATAGTCCTTCATTACTTCCAATTTTTCTTGAAAAACTACTTCATTTTCTTCGATATCCACAAGTTTAGCAATCTTATTGATTTCTAAAACAATCGGTTGCATTTTTGCATGAATCTCTTGTAAGTTCTTGTTTTTAATATCCATTTGGGACTGTAGATTCTCTAATGCAATTTCTACATTGTGTACTGCTTTATAGGAATCATATAATCGCGTTTCACTAGGAAATCCATGATACTCATTTTCTAGTTGTTGTTTATCATCTTGTAATGTTTGCCACTCTTTTTGATTTTCTTCCATCAATAAAGTTATTGCATCAAGTTGCTCTTGCATTTGCATCAACATCTTTTTACGGTATGCTTCACGCGCCTTACTTCCAATGTATTTGGATTGATTTCTTTGTGAAATTCGTTTCTCAAGATATCCTAACTGAATTGTCTGTTCGTGTACAATGACTTTACTTTTCTCTACAATCTGTAATGTATCCATGATTTGAGCAAGCGTTGTGTTTGCTTTAATTTCATAAGAATCAATAGACTCTAAAGTGCGTTCTGTAAAGACATAGACATCTGCATACGCTTCATCCATAGATAAGATTTGTTCACGGTACTTTTCTTCAACAATTGTTGCGTGAAGTAAGCCAGTTGCATCAATCACTTCTTCCCAATAATTTCGCTGTGAGTCTTGCATGTTTGGATCAAACTCCAACACACTATAAAACGGCACAAATGGAATCTTCATTTTGCGCAACAACTTACGATTTTCTAGAGCTTCTTGGTGTAGTTCTGGCTGAATATCTTGCTTATTTTGCCAAACTTCCATCTCTCTTTCCATTTGACTTTTTTGTTGGTGAATTTCTTTGCTTTTATTGTCTAGGAATAATTGTTTATGTAGAAATTCTTTTTCCTGTTTCTTGTAGAGCGTATCGAGACAATCACGTATGGTGTGATAATCTTGCTGATCTTCATAAGCAAGTAAAGCTTTCATCATTTGTTGTTTTTGTTCATCACTTAGTTTTAGTAAATGGTTTTCATAATTCCAACTGACGATATTTGCTTTATAGTCTTCCACTACATTTTGATAGTTTTGTTGTTGTTGCACCAACAATTTTTCTTGTATCGTATATACCTCTTTATCAAGTTCGTAAGCTTCTTGAATATTATTCTTTTGCATTTGGTAAATCGAAAGATTTTTAAAGTGTTGCAATCCTTCTCTTGTCTTCGTTATCAGATTTTGTAGTTGTGTACGTTCATGATTTAAATCATATTGTCTTTCAAGTTTTGGAAAGACGGATTCTTTCATGGATTCGTGTTCACCAAAAACAAAGGATTCATGAAGTCCATCCAATTCTTGAATATATATTTGTAGTTGTGCGTACTTAGCATCCATCTCATCTTGTTTTTGTTTTTCGCGCTTGCGTTGATCCCACAGATCACTATCAAGTGCGTTTATTTTCTTTTCTTTATTGGCCAAAGCAATAACTAAATCACCATGTTTATGATTTGCATCTTGTAAAGTATCTTGTTTTGCTTGTATGTCGTCACTAGCTAAACTTCGACGTTCTTCTTCTAAGATACTACGCTCATTATCTAAATCGATTTGACGCGCATCTAAATACTCTCTTTCTTGTTGAATACGTTGAATTTCTTTTCCTTTGAATTCCAATTCATTTTGCAAAGATTTTAGTTGTTTTTGTTCTTGCTCATAAAGTTCAAGCTTTCTAAACACATTGTAATAGCTATGTAAATCGTATTCTTTTTCAATAACATTTGCAGCTTGAATATTAATCTTGAGTGTATCCAACTGGTCTTTGATGCTGTCCATGTTGGTAATCGCTTCACTCATAGGACGTAAGTCTTCTTCACTTAGTGGTTGTAAAGATTGATTAAGTACCTCGTTTAACATTGTTGGCTTAAAATCATTACTTAATTTTGGACGACGTACTTGAAGTAACAAATCAATTGCTTCCTTATATTCTTCAGTTGTCTCAAAACCAAAAAGTACTTTATTAACTTTTTCCATATATTGTTTTTGTTGCTCAATTAATTGATTACCAATGATATTACGTAATTCTTTTTTCGTCAGCGCAAGACCGTGTTTGATAAGTTGCAAGTCTTTATTGACACGCATATTGTCTTCAATCACAAAATACCAACTTTCAAGTGGTTTATTTTTACGTGCTCTAAGTCCCATTCCTATAGTTGTATATAACTCACTATCACTTTTCTTAAATTCCAAGTAAAGATAGCCAATGCGTTCCTCACGATCACTGTCTTCATCAATTAAATAAGTGTCTACTTTTCTTGCGCGTGTTCCAAACGGATCGATTCTTTCGCTACTACGATTTCCGTCCAGTAGCAAAGGAATACAACTTTGTAACGTTACAGATTTCCCACTACCATTACTCCCTCTAAGAAGCATATGTCCATCAGAAAAGTAGAATTCTTCATTTACATAATACCAAAAATCGATAAGTCCAAACCGATGCATTTTCCATTTCTTATTCATTGTCATCTACTCCTTCATAGCTACCACCAATTTTCGCCACAATTGGTTGGATCTTCACTATTTCATTTTCCACTACGACAAACCCATAGTTAATTAAGTGTTCAATTGCCTCATTGCTTAGTAATGAAACTGTTTTATCACGATACGTTTTGGGTAAAGCTTTAATAATTCGTGTAATACATTGAAATACAAGATGTTCAAAATCTTTAAATGATAAAGACAGTATTTCATGTTCTGCTAATACTTGCTCACCTGCATACTCTTGAATAGCTTTGCATATACACAAAAGCACTTCATCTTTGGCTTGGGTTTTCGGGAAGTATGAACTTTTTTTATAGTCCTCCAAAACTAAATAGGCACTAGATTTATGTAAGTGTATTTCACAAGGTAAGAAACTTTGAAAATCACGTTCAATTTGATTTCTTTTATTTCTAAGATAAGCAAAATCTTCTAATGCATCGTTTTCACGATAGACTCCTGGTGAAAGCAATAATCGACGATACACTCTTTGTCGACGTACAATACCACTGGTTTCATCAACATCAAACCATGTCGAATCATGAAAATCTCTTGGCTGATTTAAACGTAACACATCACTAAAAAAATTACGCAGGAAATAGCGTGAAATTCCAGTATTTTCATACAACACTTCAATTTCAACATCTTTTGAAAACAATTCCCCATCTCCATCATTAACAACTAACATTCCCATATCAACACAAAACTTAAGTACTCGAATCAATTGCTTACGTGTTGTGAATTTTGTCCAATCAATGCTTTCATCTTGGAACTGCACAAGTATAAACTCTGTAATTTCCGAAAGTACAAATTGTTGCTCATTTTCTTTGTCTTCTAAAAACATTAATACGAAACAAAGCATTTGATATTCTTTAATACTTTGAAATTCTTGAATCCCCATCCAAGGTTCCGCTTTTGCTGGTAGTTTCTCAAGTTTAATCATCAAAGGACTCACTATGATTTGATATCCTAATTTCTCCTGCACAAAATTGCGGAGTATTTTCAGTTGGTCTTTAATCTTATAGTACAATTCTGGATCATCTGCCTTGATTATCCACTGTTTTGCGATTAAGCTTTGTAGTTCTTTCATTGTACATCCTCCATAAACTCAATCACAAAATTAGGTGCGTGAAATATTCCATCTTCACACTCTACTTTGCATGTATCTTCAACATCAGGTACATGTACTTTATAGCGTGTACCAAATTCAGTCTTTGCTTGCTTGTTTTTATTTTGCAGTGCTTTGGAAACCCATGTAAGTAACATTTTACGCGTAAACGCAGAAATTAAAGGGAGTTCCTGAAATGTTATCTTTCCTTCTTGCATAAGTTCATTAAGTGTATCTTGTTGTTTCTTTTTTTCTGCTTCCACCTGTAGTAGATACATCTGTTTTTCTAATGCGTAATCTCTTGCTACTTCACGTGTCGTTGTTTTCCTTGCGATACGTGCACGAGGTTCAAGTTTTCTCATACTTGGTTTTTCATCATATACACCACTATCTATATTATCTGTACTACGCGCATCTAAATCCACAAAATGAAACATATCTCGTACACCAAATACTTGTGCACTCAAACAATGTGCTTCAAATAAGGAATCACATTTTCCAAAAATGTTGGCGATATGTTTATACTCTTGCTTACGATTTGCATTACGGTGTTTACTCTCACTAATTTGTTGTGCATAACGAGTAATTTTGCGAATGACTTCATTAGTCGTATCATACAGTCTTGATAACTCACTTTGTCTTATGCCATCCACGAACCAATGTATGAGATTATTCCAACGTTTACGAATGGAAGTTTCTAATTCTTCTTCATCAATGATACGATCCAAACGTGGGATTGACATTTCATAGGCAACTACTTCTGCTACCATGGAATCTACATCCTTTGTATTTACATGTTGCAAATATCCTCCAATAATCGACCCATGCTTTTGTAACCCCAACACGAAGTTACGTAAATATGAAATCAAATGATCTTTGTAGACAAGAAACTCTTCAGACTGCATCAATTCTTCTGCTCGTTGTGAGTTTAAGGTTTTCAAATAATCTTGGTAGTTTTGATTCAATCTCATGAAATCATTGTTTACATCACGCCACCAAACACTAATTCCTTCACTATTCTTTTGTAAGATTTTAGGAAAATTACGTAAAGAAGTAGCCAATCGTTCCAACAAGGTTGGTTCTAGTGACGCTCCTTCTATTTCCAAATTTTCTAAACGTAAAATCATACGTTCAATCTCTACAGTATATTCATTTAGTTGGTATCGATACTTTTTATTCTTAAATTCATCAATTGTTGTTACTTTGGACGTATCTTGAATGGCGCTCAAATTTCCCCACTCGATTAATGCTTCCAAATCGCTTTGACATTTTTCAATTGTATAGTCTTTAAAAAAGCCAGTGTCCATCATCATCTCATATACATCTTCTTTAAATAACCAATATTGTATACTTTCATATTCATTAAAAAAATGACGGATAATTACACGATATCGATCTGCATTCTCCGCCTGTAAGTATTTTACTTCTGTAACTTGTTTAATTAGTTTCTCATAAATTTCCATAATACTCTCGCTTTTCATTTGCATTATATCAAAGATTAGATAGGATGTGAATGTGGCTTATATACTTTGGACCGATAAATAAATATAATCACTTGCAGAAGAAAACTCGTCATATATCCTTATTTATGAGATAATTTCAATTTTTTACTACGTATTCGATATAAGAAAAGTATCCATCATTGTTACTAGAGAACAAATATGGACACTTTTCACCTAACAAACTGACATCAAATTGTAAGTGTTTCAAATTCAAATCTCTCGTCTATCATCGTGTAAAACACTAAGCACGATAGGATCTACTACAACTCTTTCAATTGTTTGTTCAGTTATGTATATTTTTATAAGATACCAAATAACGAAGATATATCATCTTCATTAAGAATTCGCTTGCTTTTCACATGAACATTTTCTAACATACTTTCTACTTTATTAGCAATTGCAACATCAATAAAGCGGTCAACTTCAATTCCACGCAAACGGAAGAATAATAGTGGGTCATTATCAAAGCGAGCTCCCACCCCATATAATACAGCTGCAACATGTTTACACATATTTGCCCAATCAGGACAACTGCAGTTAAAGCTTATCTCTTTTGGTGATGGAAATAGGCCTTCGCTTGAAAGGAAAACATCTTTTAATTCTTCAGGGAATTGCCCACTAACAAGGGCTTCTAAATTCTCAATTTTATGGCTGCTTTTTTGAATAATTGCTTGGCACTTTGCTTCTGAAAGTGGGCTGATTCGAACTTCAATTTTGTATGGAGTTTTGCGATTTCCTTGTACTCTTGCAGCAATTTTTCCTTTTTCGATTTTCAAGTCAATAACCGTTCCCATTCGAACATAACGTTTTCCTCTTGGTAATCGAGAATCATAATCAGCATATCTCTCAAGATTCATACACCATGCTTTCCCCCACCAGTTATTGGCAATACTTCTACCAGTAATAATGATAGGTTCTAATTCCACACCTTTTTCTTTCATCTTTTTCTGCGAATTAGATGAATTAGTTTTTAAGGTACTCTCTGATGGTTGATCATAGTATGATTCAGACTTCCAATAATTTCTACTCATATCCTGCTCCTGTATCTAGTTTTAACATATCCATTAATTCTTGGTTGCTCATCTCGGTAATCCAGTTTTCTCCGCCAGATCCAATTACATTTTCAGCAAGTTCTTTTTTTGAATTAATTAATGCATCGATTTTTTCTTCAATCGTGCCTCTACAAACAAATTTATGTACCATTACATTTTGCTTTTGACCAATACGGTAAGCACGATCTGTTGCTTGATTTTCAACTGCTGGATTCCACCAACGATCAAAATGAATGACATGACTTGCTTTGGTCAAATTCAAACCAGTCCCTCCTGCTTTTAAAGATAAAATTACATACGGAACATATGCTTCCCCTTGGAATGTATCAACAATTTCCTGGCGTTTTTTAATTGAAGTCTTTCCATGCAATACAAGTCCTTCTTGTTTAAAGATACCTGTTAGAAAATCTTGCAGTTGAGGTATCACTTCAGTAAACTGCGTGAAAATTAATAGACGTTCTCTTTTTTCATAAATCGTCTCGCATAACTCGCGTAAATACTCAAACTTTCCACTTTCGTTTGGTGTATAAATCTCTTGTCCTAAATATTGATCTGGGTGATTACATAATTGTTTAAACTTTGTTAAATATGCAAGTACTACCCCGCGTCGATTGATTCCTTCCACTTCATGTAAAGTTCTACCTAAATCATCAACAAGTTTACGATACAATACCACTTGTTTCTTCGACAAATTAATATGATCAATCATTTCGATTTTGTCCGGTAAATCACTAATAATCTTTTTATCAGATTTTAAACGACGTAACATAAATGGTGAAACAATAGATTTTAAACGTGCATAACCAGAAGCTTCTTTAGCTAATTCCTTACAGAAATCACCAAATTCTGTTGAAGTCCCAAGCAATCCTTTGTTAAGAAAATCAAATAATGACCATAAGTTTGTCAAGTTATTCTCAATTGGTGTTCCTGTCATTATAATGCGCATTCTTCCTTGTAGTTTCTTAATCGCTCTTGTTTGTTTAGTCGATGGATTTTTAATCGCTTGCGCTTCATCTAGTACAAGTGTATCCCATACTTCGTCTTTGATACTTTCTATACGACTAGCCATTCCATATGTTGTCATCACCAAAAATGATGATTGTTCTTTAAAATCAAGTTCTAACAGTTTTGCACTTTTCCCATGCAAAATATAGTAATCCATTTCAGGTGCAAATTTATTGATCTCTTTTTCCCAGTTTCCTAATAATGATGCAGGAACCACAAGTAATACTTTTGCGTCCGTTTTTGTAGTACGTAAACGCTCTAAATAAGCTAGAACTTGTACCGTTTTACCTAACCCCATATCATCAGCGATACATGCTCCTAAACCTAGTTGATGCATATAATCGAGCCAGTGAAATCCATTTTTTTGATATGGACGTAAGGTTGCTAGAAAACTACTCGGTTCTTTTGCCCCTTTGATAATTGATGGTGTTCTCAATTTATGCAAGAATTTATTCATCCACATTCCATTACTTATATATACATTGCCATCTGGATCTTCTGTGTCGTCTGTTCCATGCAATCCCATTCGTAATGCTTCAAATAAACTTACATCATCACGATCAACTTCGTCAATTTGATCTAACAATTTTTGTAACTTCTCATGATTGACTTCTACCCATTTTCCTTTTAGTAATGCAAGTCCTTCACTTTCCTTTAAAAGTTGTTCCACTTCCTGTCTTGTCAGTTCCACTCCATCAACCATAAGTTTTGGTTGCAAACTCAACAATGAATCAGCCCCAAGTAGTGTAGGTTCCTTTTCTCCTAATACCACATTCATCGAAACCGACGCATTCTTCTGCTTCCACCAATCTGGAACTCGGCACAAGACACCAGCTTGTTCAATTGCCGGTATATCTTTTAAAAATTGATATGCTTCTTGTTCGTCTAAGCCAAGTGAATGAAATAATTCACCACTTTCAATAAACCCACCAATTAGATTTGATACATCTGCGACTTTATTTAAACAACCTAGAAGCTGCAAAAGTTTTGAACGGTCATTCTTAAACTCTGTCAGTGCATACGCCAAAGGTACATGTTTTACTTTTCCTTTACTTTCTTCTGTAGCATATGTAGCTAAAAATGCAAATGGATATTCCCCCTCCTTGTTTTCGACCAAATGAAAAAAGACACGTTCAGGCACTCGTAAATTTTGGCTTTTTTCAGTAATATATAAATTTACAGAACCTTTATAAGCTTTAATCTCAGTTCTGAATATTTTTAGCAATTCTTTAATTATATTTGCAATCCACTTCTTATCAACATATTCATTACCAACAACAAATGGTACCTTACTTAATAAGTCATTCATCGCATTTTTTGATAACTTAAGTTTTGCTTTATCTCTTAACAATTCCAGGTCAGGACTATTCGTTATTTCTCTAAAAAAAGTCTGTACTATTTCTCGCAAGTAATATGCAGAGAAACTAATAGAATCCTCAGTGTTATGCAAGCCAAATTGATATAATGCATAGTAGCGATTTTTCAAAAAAGCTTGTTTCCATTTTTCTTGTTCATGACTAAGAACGATTTGCGGTTGATCAACCACAAAACTATCTGTGGTAAAAATGAATTCTAATTTATTATGTTTTGTCATACAACCCCCATATATTTACCTATAGTATACCATGACAAATTGATTCAAGTAGATAGTCTATTGCAATATCTACACTTTTTATGACGCTACACAACAAGAACAAAAATACGTTATGCATATAAAGAAAATAAAATTAGCAAGAACATGTTCTTGCTAATATATATATTGTTTGAACTTGCATAAGATCTAAACTTTAAAGGTTTACATCCTAAACAAATACTCGCTCTTTACACTTGGCAAACCGACAAAGACTCTACATCATCGTACAAAAACATTACTCGCACTATGTACTCATTTTTATATCATTTGTATGAATGAATCTCTTGATACTGTCGGCTACTTCGATAGCTCGAGATAAAATCAATAGATGATTTCCATTATCAAACATTTCGATTGTTGCATCATGAACAATCTTTGATAATTCATTATATTCGTCCTCAATATCATCTCTACACATTTCATCGTCTTTACTACCAATCATTAATAATGGAACATGTAACTTTTCTATGGGCTTACAAAACAAATAGTCAGAATTTGATAATTCAACTAGTGCTTTTGTATCTTTGTCTACAATTGATTGCCAATCATTACCGTGACACCACTCATAGAACTATCTAGCATGTTTATCTGATTTTGCATGATTTCTTTCTTACAATAGCATTTCAGCAAAATTATCAGCATTAGTACGTAAAAAAGATGAGTCTTTTGCTCTGACCCATCTTTTTAAATCATTTATCTCGTGTTCAAACTTAAACAATTGCACAATGCCAAACACGTATTTTAGATTTTTATCCAATTTCATGTTTTTGGTGTTTTCGATCATTTATACAGTTTGCATTTTATATAGTTCAACTAACTCTTCAGCTATAATTTTAAATCCTTCTGCACTCATCAATTGATCCTCTGCATGAATAAGCAACAATGTTGTCTGTATTTTTTCACCATCAGCTTCTTTTTGGACCAATGCAGCGTGTGCATGATGGCCTTCGATAGAAATCTTTTCACCTTCACTTATTAATTCTTTTGCTTTAGCGAAGTCTTTATTTTTTGCAGCTTGAATTGCCTCAATATACATACTGCGTGCAGTGCCAACTGACGAGATAATTTGAAACGATATTAATTCCATTCCTTCCATCTTATTTTCCTACCATTCTTTGTACTTGCTCAATAACTTTATCTCCATCCATTGTTCCATATGCAGCCATATCAATTGCTTCTACTGGAATCTTAGGTAATAAATCTTTTACCTTATTTAATTGAAAACGCACTTGTGGTCCTAGTAATATTACATCTGCACCACTTGCTTTTTCGACAACTTGAGCAACTGGATGTGCACTTACTTCATAATCTAGTCCTTTCATTTCTGCAGCCTTTTTTATTTTTTCAACCAATAAACTTGTTGACATCCCAGCCGCGCATACTAATACTATTTTTGTCATGTTTCCTCCATTTTAGAGCAGAATATATATTATCAGTGGTATTGTCAGAATCGATAATAACGTTGACAACAGTACAGTTTGTGTCGCAAGCAATTCATCTGCTCCTTGTTTTTTTGCAATTAACACTACTGCATTTGCCACAGGTAGTGACAATATAATGATTGTGATTTGGCGAATCAATACATCAGTAATCAAAAGTGATACTAGTGGATAAAATAATAATGGAATGCCAATATCGATGATTACTGAAAGTAAATACCCTTTATACCCACATAGTATTTTCTTGATATTGTAATTGGAAAGTGTCAATCCTATAGTTATCATTGCTAAAGGTGTAGTCATATCACCAATACTGAATATAACTTCTCCTATAATTTCTGGTATTTCTATTTGAAAACTAACAATACATATGGCTAATAGTGATGCAATGATTCCTGGTGATAATAATTGTGATAGTCGTATTTTCACTTTATCTGTTGATTGATATCCTATCACCAACTGACCTATGGTAAATAGTGATACATTAAATGCCATATTGATAATCGCAACATTAAATAATGCTTCCTTGCCAAGTATTGATTGGATAACAGGAAAGCCCATAAATCCAACATTAGGATACATTAATAGAAATATAATCAACCCCTTTTCTTCTACTTTAGGAATATTCTTTATAATGATCCAAGATACAATTGGAAGAATTACAACTAAAATCACTATGGAATATGCGATGTCCTTTATTTCTATATGCGTGATTTGCTCCAACGATAGTACAGAACCAATAATCATAAGTGGCATTGTAATATGTAATACAAATTTCGTTAAATCTTGATTGAACATTTCATGAAAATGAAAACATTTACCAACGCCATAACCAAATAAAATTACACTAAACAATTTCATCATTTGACTTGCTACCACTATTAAATTCATTTACAACGACTCTTTACACATTCATTTTTATGCATTTGTTGCTTCAAGTTCTTTCATTTTTTCCTGTTCTAACTCACGTTGATATGCTTGGCGATCTTGTACACTAAAGAATGGGTAGTAAATAATAGTGGTCATTGCCAATAATACTACCTGAAGAATTGCCCCTTGCACACCACATAACATAAACCCAGAAATGATGATTGGTAATGTGTATGGTAAATTTACTCCATTAATCATCGGTACAAGTCCTGTTGAAATAGCCAGATATGTTACCACTCCAACAAGCACATTAGACAATATAAATGGAATCATCATCATTGGGTTTAAGATAATTGGGAATCCGAATATCACTGGTTCATTGATATTGAAAATGGATGCCCCTACAGAGAGTTTTCCTAAAGCCTTGTATTGATTTGACTTTGCTTTGAATAAACAAAGAAGGGATAATCCTAGTGTTGCTCCAACCCCTCCAATTTTTACAAAGTGAGCGATGAATTGATAGTTCACAATATTAGGTATTGCTAGTCCAGCTTCAACAGCAGCCAAGTTTTCTGCAGATTGTGCATACCAAATTGGATTCATAACTGAAGATACAATACTTGATCCATGTAATCCAAAACACCAAATTACACTTTCTAGTAATAAAACAAATACTGTTGCAGGTAGTGTTCCACCAAGTGATTGTAAAGGTTGTTGTAAAATAGTAAAAATAAATGTTTGTGCTGATGCATAATCAGTTAAACTAAAAATTAATCGAATGACATTGAATACCATGATAATCACAAAAGCTGGAATAACTGCAGCGAATGCTGTTGATACATTTTGAGGTACTGTTTCAGGCATTTTGATTGTAAATCCGCGTTGTACACAGTATCGATATATTTCCACCGATATAAATGTAACAAGTAAACAGACAAATAATCCTGCAGCACTTAAATTATCTAACGGAAATCCTTTTACACCTTCTTCAGTAACAATAATTGGTGTTAAAATAAAAATACCAACCAAAGTCAATGCACAAGCCAATTTCACATCAACACTATAGTAATCAGCTAATGATTTTGCAGCTCCAATAACTACAAAAATTGCCATTAATTTAAAACTAGCTTGATATGGAATATAGAAGAAATCCATCCAATTTGATGAGAATGTTCTCTCCATAAAAGCTGCGTATCCATCAATAGGGATACTTGTAAATAATAGAAATATTGATCCGGCAATCAATATTGGTGTCGCTCCAAAAAATCCTTCTTTGATTGCACTTAAATATCGATTGCTTGTAATCTTCTCAGCAATCGGCATCAAGAAACTTTCAAATTTATTCATTATATTATTCATATTTTCTTCTCCTTTAATTTCACAATCCGTTTTCCTTTTTCAGAATTATTGATAATAACATTTGATTTACCTAAATAATCATGAATCATGAGATGTCTTCTTCCACACAGTAATAATCCTACTGATGCTATTGTAATGTAGTTACCAACATCTAGTCCAATCGATACAATATTGTATCCACTAAGTAAGCTGATTAATTGAAATACTAATTTTCCTGTAGGCGTTAATGATCCTTCAAGTAGCATATATCCTATTACTTGACGTTTAAATAGTGATTTTTGCTTTTTCTTCTGATTTAAATCAATGGTAATCCCAATTATCTTTTTTCCAACTGTTTGTGATGGAAATATATAACTTGGAACTACAAAATAATAAATACATAACATAAATAATCCTAACATCACAGCAATTATTGCTATATCCTTTTCCAGTAAAAAAACATTTTGAGTCATTGTTTTTATTGTAGTTACTGAAATGATAGAAATGGGTATGGTACTTACTAATGCACCAAGATAGAAATCAATAAAGAATGCAATCCCTCTTTTTATTAGTAGTTCTTTATCCATAAGTGTTTACTCCTTATTACTAGTGTCTACTCCATTTGTACGTATAACTTTCTTGTACCATGTAAACGACTTTTTCTTCCTGCGTTTCATAGTTCCTTTTCCCTCATCATCTTTATCTACATAGATGAAACCATATCGTTTTCTCATTTCGCCAGTCCCCACTGAAACAATATCAATTGGTCCCCAGCATGCATATCCCATTACATCAACATCATCAATTGTAATCGCATCTTTCATCGCTTCAATGTGACTCGCTAAATATGCAATACGATAGTCATCTCGAATACTTCCATCTTCCTCTATTTTATCAATTGCTCCTAATCCATTTTCTACAATAAATAATGGTAATTGATAACGATCATATAGTTCATTTAAACCAATTCGTAATCCCATAGGATCAATTGGCCAATCCCAATCTGTACGTTCTAGGTACGGATTTGAATTTTTTACTTCAAGATTGTCATTTTTATCAAGTGACGCTATTGATGAAAAATAATAACTAAATGAAATAAAATCTACTTTCCCATCTTGTAGAATTTTTGCATCCTCCTCACTAACCTGAAGCGAACCACCCCATCTTTTTTGTAATGCAGTACAAGTATTTGAGTAATATCCATAACACATTACATCCCCACAATAATAATCAGGCATTAGATGTACTCTTGCAGCAAATACATCGTTTGGTTTACATGTTGCTGGGTAAGTTGTTGGGTATTGAAGCATACATCCTACCTTACAGTTTGGATTAATCTCATGTGCTTTAATAACAGCTTTTGCACTTGCAACAAACATGTTATGACAAGCAGTAAATTTTGTTTGTATTTGGTTTTCTTGTAAATCATTAAATACAATACCTGCTTGGTGATATGGTTGCTTTTGATTTAGTGTTTCGTTAATTTCATTGAAAGTAAGCCAATACCTTACTTTGTTTTTGTATCGTTTAAAAACAACTTCACAGAATCGCTCAAAAAACGTGATTAACTCTCTGCTTCGCCATGACCCATATGTATGAACTAGATGCAATGGTGTTTCATAATGCGACAATGTAACAATTGGTTCAATTCCATAAGATATCAACTCATCAAATACTTTGTCATAAAATGCTAATCCTTCTTCATTTGGTATTTCCTCATCTCCCTTCGGAAAAATCCTTGGCCAATTAATCGATAAACGAAAGCATGTAAAGCCCATTTCCGCAAATAAGGCAATATCCTCCTTATAATGATGATAGAAATCTACACCTTCATGGCTAGGATAATATTTGTCATCTTTTACAGACTCATGAATCTCACGAGGAATTCCATGCCGTGAACCCATTTCGACATCCGCAATACTCAAACCTTTGCCATTTGCTAAATATGCACCTTCATATTGATTTGCAGCAGTGGATCCTCCCCATAAAAAATTTTTATGTAATTCCATTAAAAAACCTCCTTGTATCCACATCATACATACTTGGAGGTAATTTTTATATATTTGAACTTTGTATTGATACACTGTTTTATAAAAGTATATTAATTTGACCGCAAAAATTTAAACAGCGTTTCAATCTTCATCGTTCATAATAATTGGATTTGAAGAACTTCGTAAGTTTTCTAATAATCTTGCAGAGGCAAGCTTTGACTGATAATTCGTATCATAGTCTAGTAAAAAATATGATGAATATAATACATCTAAAATTAAATTCACGGATAAATGAATACTAAAATCTCCGATGTTTTTAAATAAACTCTCTTTCGTCGATATGATCAATTTACAAAACGAGATCTGAGAAAGTGTATTTTCCCCAAAAGAAGTAATTGCAATAATTGGAATACCACGTTGCTTACAAGATTTCGCAATATTTACAATATTCTTTGTTTCACCTGAATATGAGATAATAATCGCAATATCACCTTGTTGAATACAGTTCGCCTCATACAATTGATAATTCAAATTATTGGAAATAATTACCTGTTTGCCAATCTTCAGCATTTTTTCTTTAAAACATTCCGCTTGATTTAATGTTGTTCCTGATGAAAAAATATGAATAGCATTTGAATGTTTCATTAAGTTTGAAGCATTTTTTATTACATCATGTTTCATTAATGAAAATGTATCTCTTATCGTCTCTTCATACAAACTAACCATTTTATTTGTCATCTTCATTATGGAATCATTTTTTGAAAACGGAAAATTAACATCAATTTTCCCATATTGTTGATCTAAATAGTCTATTTCCTTTAGGTATTGAATCTTGAAGTCATCAAAACCTTTGAAACCAAGTTTTTTACATAATCTAATAACAGTTGCTGGAGATGTATAGGTAACCTCTGCAATATTACGTGTAGAATACTTCTCCACATCTTTAGCAAGGGACATTAGAAAATCAGCGACGGTCTCTTCACTCATTGACATATTATTTTTTAACTTTAGTTTTTCCACAATTAACATATATTCACCTAGTTGTATTATAACAATAATTTTCACATTCGTTATGTCATTTCTTGAATCTTTTAAAATTATAAGATTTTAGCATTAGGAATTTAAGCTGATTTACTAATTAAATAGAGCTAATATCATAATGTGTACGTATATTTGTTTACTTTATTATCGCTTTTTCAATGCTGCCGCTTCTTTCGCCAAATTGTCTCCTCCTTACGCGCCGGATAAAGGTTCGTAGGCATAGCATATCCTTTATATGTATAGAAAACTTTTTTATCAGTTTGAATCTGATATCAATTCACGGATCTATATATGAATATATTGTCTTCACTAAATTAATATTGACTATTTTAAACTCAAAAGTTTCATTGTAAAAAGTAATCATCTGTCTGATTTATCTCAATTTTCAATTCTTTATCACTAACTTTTGATAATTCTTGTTCGTTGGTTTCTGAATTCATTACTTTCAGCTTTCGCAAATTTTATTAGGCTAAGTTTTCAGTCGACATTATTATTCAATAGGGTTAAATTATATAGTAACAATTCATGTATCGTGGAGTTATAAATTTTTTTATCCTTATATGAAATATATAGATTATTCTTTGCTCTAGAGAAAGCGACAAATAACTTCCTTCTATATTCTTTAGTAACTTTGTATTGATAAAATTCTAGACGAACAAAAACATTATCAGATTCTGATCCATTTTGTTCTATGTTTAAATCATTAAAAAGTAATAGAATAATTTATCCTATTACTTTTTAATATTATTATAAGACTTCTCCATTAGATTCTATAACTTTTTTATACCAATAGAATGAATCCTTCTTATATCTTTTATAAGTTCCATTTCCATTGTCATCAACATCTACATAAATGAATCCATATCTTTTTTTCATTTGTCCTGTTGATGCAGATACCAAATCAATACAACCCCATGGTGTATATCCCATTAAATCAACACCATCTAGAACAATTGCTTCCTTCATTGCCTTAATATGTTCACGAAGATAATGTTCGTGATACTCATCATGCACTTTACCATTGTCTAAATTATCAATTCCTCCTACTCCATTTTCTACTATAAACAATGGCTTGTGGTAACGATCATAAAACATATTTAAGGTTGTTCTTAAACCCTGCGCATCAATTTGCCATTTCCATGCAGTTTCTTTTTCTTTTAGATATGGATTGCGCAATGTTGGAAATACATTTCCTTCTGCTTTTTCAGCAATTATATCCGTATCAGCACATACGATATGTGATGAGTAATAAGAAAAAGATATAAAATCTACAGTGTTGTCTTTCAGTACTTCTTCATCATTTTCCAGAAAAGGAATTTCAAATCCCATTTGTCCAAATTCACGTAATTTATAATTAGGATATTTTCCATATGACATTACATCTGAAAAGAAGTATTTATTACGGTCTGTCGTATAAGCCAACCATATATCTTCTGGTGCACAACGATATGGATAGGATACACCAGCAGCCAGCATACAACCAACTTTACTTTCAAAGTCTGATTCATGAACATATTTCACTGCCCATGCACTTGCTACCAATTCATGATGAACCGCAGTATATATTTGAGTATCCCTATTTTTGCTTTTATCTAAAACTACCCCTGCTGCTGTGTACGGTAAAGCAGTTACACAGTTAATCTCATTAAATGTAAGCCAATACTTTACCAAACCTTTATATCGCTTTACAATAGTTGATACATACTTTTTAAAACAATGAAGGGTTTTTCTACCTTCCCATCCATTATATTTTTTCACCAACTCCAATGGTATATCATAATGTGTCATTGTTACTAAAGGTTCAATTCCATGCTTGTGGCATTCTTTGAATACATTTTCATAAAATTGCAGTCCTTCTTCATTTGGAGTATCTTCTTCTCCTGTTGGATAAATTCTACTCCAAGATATTGACATCCTGAATACCTTGAACCCCATTTCAGATAGCAAAGAAATGTCTTCTTTGTAATGTTTATAAAATTCAATTCCATGTCTACTTGGATAATGCAAATTCTCTTTGGGTTCAAACGAATCCAAATATCCTTGCATAATTGACCAGCGAGTTTCACCTTGTGGTAGCAAATCGATATGGCCAATTCCACGGCCCCCTACATTATACGATCCTTCACACTGATTCGCTGAAGTAGCACCTCCCCATAGAAATTCTGAGGGAAAACCTATTCTTATATTTTTATCATGCATTTGCTAGTTCCTGTTCTGCTATTTCTTTATTTTTAATTTCTTCATTTAGTAAGTTCTTGTCATAAATTTTGAAAAATGGATACCAGATGACTCCTAAGATTGGAATTAATACAGCTTCAAAAATAATCATTTTGAAATCTAAACATTTAATAAAACTATTAATAAATATTGGGAATGTTCCTGTAACCATTAGATACATTGGTATTACAAGTCCTGTTGAACAAACAAGCCAATACAACAATGCACTTACCATACCTCCAAGAATAAATGGAATCATCAATATTGGATTATATACAATTGGTGCTCCAAATATTGCTGGTTCACTTATTCTACAAACACTCGGAATAATTGCTGCTTTCCCAAATGCTCGTAATTGTTGAGATTCTGCCTTTAAACTCAACAAGACAAAACTCAGTGTATTCCCAGTTCCTCCAAGTAAATTAATTGCCATTGTTAACATAATAGGTTCAAATTGTGCAGGTTGTCCTGCTGCCACTAAAGCAGCGTTATTTGCAAATACTATCATTGTAACTGGTGTTGTAAATGGCATAACAATCATATTTCCATGAATTCCTAAACACCAGAAGAATAAGATAGCAAAACAAATAACTAATGATCCTGGATATGAGTTAACTAAATTTGATAATGGTGCTCCCAATACCTGTTCAATTAACGAAGGTATACTCAATGTTGGATCAAAGTTCTGAATCAATAAATTACCACCAAAGAAAATTAGAATATTTATTAACATTGGTATTACTGAACTAAATGTCTCTGATAAAAATGGTGGAACTGACTCGGGCAATCGAATTGTTAATTTATATTTCTTACACAATCTTGTCACTTCTACCGAAACTAAACTTACAATAATTGCTGTAAACAATCCTTGTGCTCCTAGATATGTCATACTAATTCCAGATAGTACATTCCCATCAGCTAATGCATAATAATTTGCTGGTGCTGCTGTCATCATAAATAAAATCATCGATGTTAATCCACTATTCATAGATGACATCTTATAGCTATCTGATAAATGATAAGCAATCGCAAAAGATGCAATTACTGAAAGCATACCCATTGTCATATTAAATGGTATTAAAATTGTTAACTTATAAGTTGTTGCAAAATCATACCATCCTGAGAAGATTGACCAAAATCCACCTTCTGCAATCATATCTGCACTAACTGGTGGGTTTGCAATAATCATAAATATAGCTGATACCAGAATAAACCCAACCATTGTCATGAATCCTTTCTGCATTGCAGAAAGATGACGTTGTGTTCCACAAAAATTGGCGATTGGAGTTAATTTCTCATTCAGCCACTGCATAAATTTTTCCATATATTTGTCCCCCTAATTGTTTAAAACAGATTGAACCTGTTTCATAATATTTTCTACATTTCCTAATCCATAATCAGTTGGATTTATTTTTTCTACTGGTTTTCCTACCGCTGTATCACGAATTTCATCTAATCTATATGCTACTTGCGGTCCGATTAAGATACAATCATAGTCCTGATAAATATTTCCATAATCACTCATAGGTACCGCTTTAACTTCTAAATCTACATTATTGCTTTTTCCCCATTTTTCCATTTTGCTCATCAATATACTTGTTGATAAGCCATTCGCACATATTAATAGAATTTTCATACGATTCATTCTCCTGTTATGAAGTGACCATTGTCAAGAGTAAATTTACATTCATAATAACCTTAATTATTAAATTGTCATCAATGGCACATAAAAGCCCCGAATAAACAAGATCTTATCGACAGTTAACCACTCTGTTATTCTAGGATTGGTTACCTCAGGTTAATGGCCTGTCAAATTAGTTCTATAATCTTAATACGTGGATCACAAGCTTCTATAATTACGTGTTTGCATTACATTTAATTATCACTCGTGCCAGAAAAGGAGAATCGTAGGTAACTAGACCTGTCTCATTTCTGCTTCGAAGCTTATACATGCCATCAATGTTGTAAATTTTTCTTTCTATAGTCTACCTCTTCTTCTTTCTTAATTTTTTAATTCTATATATCAACTATAGCCGAGTAT
>NZ_SODD01000021.1 GCF_004365815.1 Breznakia blatticola | reverse complement strand
CTTTGCGTGTTTTTAGTTGTTTTTGTTTTCCGTGAATTTTTGTTTCGAAATTGACGTTTCCTATTCAGTTTTAAAAGATCTAATCACTTCTTTTTTCGCATCGGTTATCTCAACCGTGCCTGTTAATAATACCACTCACACATATTCATGTCAACGACTTTTTTTAACTTTATTTCAGTTATTTTGTCATCTCAAAGTTATGAGCAAGCCTAATTGATATTATCATTTCAACCACTCGATGTCAATCGCTAATTTCTAGCAAAATTAACTTTCTTCTATTCTATAGAATAGAAGGTTCTTTCTGAGTAGTGCCTGTTGATAATATCATTTACGCACCACAGTGTCAATACAATATTTCCAAGAAATGGAAAGTTTTTAGTGTTTTGTAAGGTGCTTATTCATAATAACACAATTTATAAGTATTATCCATCCAAAAATTCCAAAGTTTTTGCATTTTCTTCCACCAATCATATGTTTGTTGTTGCACAATCGAATCATCTCATATATAATAATTAACAGTTGCCCGAGTGGTGAAATTGGTAGACGCAGTGGACTCAAAATCCGCCGATAGTGATATCGTACCGGTTCGACTCCGGTCTCGGGCACCAAGTTAAATGAAAAGGCTATCCAAATTGGATAGCCTTTTTTGTATTATATTGACTTACTTTCAATTATATCAGCAAACTCTTCGATAAACTCCTTCAGTCCTTCTTCAGGTAAATGATGAACATAATCTTCTTCCTTATAATCATCAATATAGCCAGACATAATTTTATCTGGAAGTATATACCCAAGTCGTCTAGCTATATGTACTGCAAATGCATTAAATGCACTTCCATTTGCAGTAACGATGTTTCCATCTTCAACAACAGGTGCAGCAACAAAATTATCCGCTTCTATAAAAGGAAGTAATTCATGCATTTCTGCAAATAAAGAATCCGTATACTTTTTCCCTTTCAATAAACCTGCTTGTGCAAGAAATACTGGACCTGCACAAATTGCACCAATCAAAAAATCCTGCGTGTATTTTAAACTTTCTAAAAACGCTTTGAGCTTTTGATCTCGTAATGCTATACGAAAATCACTACACCCTGATAATACCAAACAATCATAATCATCAACAGAAAACTCATCTACTGTTTTATTAGGCATAACCTGAATACCCTCTTCACTTATTACAACCTCTTTACTTGTTGCGATAATGTCAGTAAATGTGTCACTATTCCAACGCAATACATAACTTAAACTTGATATTTCTTGCATACTAAATGCTGGATATACCAATAATGCAATTCTTTTATTCATAATATCCCTCTCTTTTTTTACCATTCTACCATATATAAAGAAAAGAGAGTTACACAACTCTCCTATGTTTTATAATTCAACTACGTGTTCATCATCTGCTTTTGGCAAGATTAAGTTTAAGATAACTCCAACTAATGCACTTAACGCAGTTCCTGATAATGTTGCAGCGCCACCTAATGGGAAAACAGCTCCACCAAGACCAACAACAAGCATTGCACTAGCGATAATTAAGTTTCTTTGTTTTGAGAAATCGACTTGGTTATCTACAAGTACGCGTAATCCATTACTTGCGATAACTCCATATAGCATAATTCCCATACCACCAAGTACACAATTAGGGATTGTTTGAATTGCCGCACTAACATATCCACAGAACGATAATACGATTGCAAAACATGCAGCTCCACCAATTACATAAACAGAACCAATACGTGTCATACCAATAACACCAGTATTTTCTCCATATGTTGTATTGGCTGGTCCCCCAATAAATGCACTAACTGCAGTAGCTACACCATCTCCAGTTAAGGTGCGATCTAACCCAGGATCTTTTAAGAAATTTTTTCCACAAATTTTTCCTAAAACCGTGTGATCACCAATGTGTTCTGAAATTGTAACAATTGCAACTGGTAACATCGCAAGTGTTTCAGGTCCAAAATATAAGTTATATTGTTTAAAGTCTCCCAGTGCAAATGGAAATGCAAATGCAGGCACTTCAAATAATTTCGCTGTTTCAAATGGTGAGAAATCTACAATTGGCTCACCAATTCCAAGCATTGGAATAACTAGTGCTGCAATATATCCAATAATAATTGCACATAGGAATGGAACAATCTTTAGAAAACCCTTTGCTTTCGTTGAAATTAATGCAGCAGATAAAAATGTAATAATTGCAACTAACATTTGACCTAACGTACCATCTGCTGTAAATCCAGCATTTCCCACAGCACTTCCTGCAAGTCCTAACCCAATAACTGCAATCATTGGACCAATTACAATTGGTGGCAACAACTTATCAATCCAGTTTTTTCCAATCACTTTAATAAGTAATGCAGCTCCCACATAAATCAAACCTACTAGCATTAGTCCAGTTTGTGCTGCTGAGATATCTCCATTCATAGAAAGAACTGCTGAATTTACGGCACCAATATAGGCAAACGAACTTCCTAAATATACAGGAACTTTCGCTTTGGTACAAAAGATGTAAATCAGTGTTCCAATTCCTGAAGCAAAGATTGCTACAGATACAGGATATCCTGTCAAGATTGGTACAAGAATTGTTGCTCCAAACATGGCAAACACATGTTGTACGCTCAGAAAAGCCCAAATCTTCGGTGATGGCTTTTCATCAATTTGAATAAGTAAATTATTCGTCTTTTCTGTCATTATGAATCCCCCTTATTTTCTTTCATTGACATTTTTACAATATAAAAATGGAGTTCCCCCCATTTTTAGTTTCTTTTTTTGAAGAATACTGGAATGCTATCGTCTTCAATCTCTTCGATTTCTACTTCGTTTGTACGTGTTGGTTGTACCGTTTCACGTTGACGAGCTGTAAAATCAAATGTTTCGATTGGATGTTCATCCACTTTCTTTTCAGGTTTTGCTTTAACTTCATCAGCAAAGCCCGTTGCGATTACCGTAACAATAATCTTATCTTGAAGTGCTGGATTGATCGCTACCCCAAAAATCGTATCGATATCTCCTCCTGCAGCTTCCTTAATATATTCAGTTGCGTCATCTGCATCATATAAACTTACGTTTTCACCACCAGTGATGTTAATGATTGCTTTTTTCGCTCCTGTAATTTTTGCTTCTAGTAATGGTGATTGAATTGCTTTATCAGCAGCAACTTTTGCTTTATCTTCACCATCAGCCATACCCACACCAATTAGTGCTTTTCCTTGGTCCATCATTGTTGTTTTAACATCAGCGAAGTCCAAGTTAATAAGTGCTGGAGCAGCAATTAAATCGGTAATTGTTTGTACACCTTGACGTAGTACATTATCTGCAGCTTCAAATGCTTCAATTAATGGTTTACGTCCAATCACTTCTAACAAGTTATTGTTTGAAACGATAATTAATGAGTCAACACTTTCCTTAAGTTCTGTTAATCCCATTTCGGCTTGTTTCATTCTTGTTCCACCTTCAAAACTAAAAGGTTTTGTAACAATACCAACCGTTAAAGCTCCTTCTTCTTTTGCAATTTTCGCAAATAGTGGTGCAGCACCAGTTCCAGTACCTCCACCAAGACCTGCAGTAATGAACACCATGTCACTACCTTTAATCGCTTCACGAATTTCATTTTCTGTTTCTAAAGCAGCTTTGCGTCCAACTTCTGGATCACTACCAGCTCCTTGACCTTTTGTTACTCCCATACCAAGTACAATTTTATTTTCTACTGGAGAAGTATTAAGTACTTGTAAGTCTGTATTAGCGACAAAGAATTCAACTCCTTGTACACCTTCATTAACCATACGATTCACAGCGTTACAACCTCCGCCTCCGACTCCGAAGACCTTTATTGTAACTACTTTCTTGAATTCATTATCACTCATCCTGAGTTTCCCTCTCTTTCCTATTTGTTTAATAAAATTTTCTTTAACTTCTTCGTGAATGCATTGTCGTCTTCTTTTTGTAACTGACGAACACTTTCGGTTGAAATTTCAACACCTTCACTTTGCATATGTACAAGTGCTTGCAATTTTTTATGTGTATAAATCGCTCCAAGCACTGCACTGTAACAACTTCTTCTTGTTCCTATCGTTGAAGGAATGTAAACTGAACAATCCAATATGAATCGATCTTTTATACTTTCCATACCTAAGATATCTGCTCCCGAACCAGCTAGCACCATACGGGCTTGTCCAGTTTGAGCAATCATCTCATTGGCTTCATTGACACCAACAATCCAATGTTGCAATTCTTCTTCAATTGCACTATATATTTCTTTTCGCGTAATTTCGCGATACTCTTCTTTTTCACTGTAAATATAGATAATAGAATCATCTCTTTCATATGTTGGAAAAATCGCTGACTCTTTTAATAAGTCTGTCGCTTCTTTCTCTGTAAGTCTAAATTTACGACGAATTACTTGTGCAAGTCTCTCATAACCAAACCCTAGAGATTCACATCCCATAAATCGACCTTTGTAAAATAACGCTAAATCGGTATCGTACTTTTCAAAATTTGTGAGCACAACATATTTGTCCATCGATCCTTCAATAATTGCTGCTTCTTCAGCAATCGCATATGTATCTAAACAAATATCAGCTACTCGTAGTCCTGCATTTTCTACACATAAGACAAATTCATGAACTACTTCCTGTTTTGCACAAATAAAATCAATATCCATTGTTAACGTTTCTGAGCGTTCATCAACGGGTAATGTTCGAGAAGCAATACCTCCATTTATATATGTGATTGAACCTATATTTACAAATTCATATCCATCAATTTGGAATGAATCGATCGCTTTTTCTATTCCTAAACGTGCATGACTTGTACGGATTCTACGACTGCCTTCTTCAATTGGCACGTTTACTCTTCGCTTAATGCATTTCACATCTGCAGAAGGTATACACAAAATAATACTTTTTAGGCGAAAACCTAAGCTTTTCTCCACTGCATCCAACATCGTTACGATTGAAGCAGCAACAACTGTTGGGTTCACAATTCGTTTCTTTTGTATTCCGTCGGTCTTGACGCGTTCAACTTTTAATGGATTGAACCGCGACATATAGAATTCCCCTATAATCAAGCGTAGCTCATCATCTGCTAATTCCAAACTAGCATAATACTGTTTTGCCTGCATCGCTTAACCTCCATCCTTACTTAACATTAATTCTATCACACTTTGTTATACAAAAAAACTCTTTTCCACAGGTGAATCACATATTTTTTCATTCATTCTGTCACAAAGCAAGATTTATTTTCATTTAATTCATAAAGTTCATTTTCGAATTACGTATTTTTATGATTGGCTTTATAAATATGAATCTACATCTTCTGATTTTATGTTGTTTTCATAAACTTTCACCTTTCTTACAATAGGTGAATTTTCTTCTTGATTTTTAATTTTAGAAATGATATTATTACGAAGCAGTTAAAAGTACGAAAGGAGGTTTTCAAATGTCAAGAAAATGTGCAATCACTGGAAAAGGGCCATTATCAGGTAACAAACGTTCACACTCATTACGTGCAACTAGACGTAAATGGAACGTAAACCTACAAACAGTTAGAGTGATGGTAGATGGAAAACCAAAGAAAATTAAAGTTTCCGCTCGTGCTTTAAAAACACTTAAAGCAAAACAAGCTATCTAATGAAACAAAAAGCGTGTTCATAATTGAGCACGCTTTTTTCTATGTATTTGCATCATCACTTTCAATCACAATGACACGTCCACTATGCACTTCGAGTACCGCATATGGTTCTATAATCTCATTACTAACCGTATAAACATCTTTGCTGGAAAGCTTTCGATGCACTAATGGATATTTCACACCTTGCAAAGTAACTTCACTATCCTCGCAAGCAAAGAATGAAAGATATGTCGTACGTTTATCCATACGATACTCTCCTACTTCTAAAGGGTAGATATAATTTTGTGAATCAAAAATCGCAAAGTTTAGTTTTTGATATGCCATCAAATTATAGATTGCAATAAAGTGATCCATACGCCCACCAATCACACCAGTAAGCGCAACTTCATCATAATGTTCAAGTGCAAACTTTAGTGCATGTTCACTATCACTGTCATCTTTTTCACTTTCTAACTGAATAAGAGTTGTAGCTTCCTTAAGTTGTGCGAATTGTTCACTTGAAATAGAATCAAAATCTCCAATCGCATAATCCATTGGAATATTCTTTTCAAGTAAAACCAAGGCTCCTCCATCCACACCAATATAATGTACATCTTTATTGTAATGTACATCTTTTGTCATGTTTGCACAAAGGATTACACGTTTCATACTAATGATTGGATCCTCTCTTCAATATCACCTTCGAATACATAAGATCCAGCAACAAGTACATCAACACCAGCCTTTTTACAAAGTTCTCCAGTATCTTTATTAATTCCACCATCCACTTCAATTACATAATTCAAATTGTGTTCTTTTCGGTATGTATCAAAGTATGCAATTTTATCTAATGCTTCAGGCATGAATGATTGTCCACCTTTTCCAGGTTCCACACTCATTACCAACACCAAGTCAACAGAAGCTAAGTATGGCAAGATATTGGCAATTTGCGTACCTGGACGCGCAGTGATACCTGCCTTGCATCCTTGTCTTTTTATACTAGCAATCAATTGATGAATTTCATTTTCACTATCAAGGGATTCAACATGAAATGTAATCATATCCGCTCCTGCATCAATCATCTGTTTCGCTACTTTCACTGGTTGGTCCACCATAATATGAACATCCATAAATAAATTGGTTGCCTTCTTAAATCCTTTTAACACATTTGGACCAAAGGTAATCGCATCAACAAAGTGACCATCCATCACATCAAAGTGAAGCCATGGTGTGTTTGCTTTTACAACTTGTGCAAGTTGCGTTTCAACCTTTGCATAATCCAGTGATAACACTGATGGTGCTACAATAACTTTTTTCATCTTTATTCCCCCTACCGTTTATTTTGAATCATTTTCACCACTTCTTTATAGTGATCATAACGATACTTTACAATTTCTTTATCTTCAACAGCTTCCAGTACTGCACACTGTGGTTCATTTATATGAATACAATCATTGAACTTACACTTTCCCACATAAGGCACAAAATCAGGTACGGTATGCGCAAAGATATGTACATCCATATTTTCTAAATCCAGTGATGAGAATCCTGGTGTATCTGCTACCCATCCATCATTGATTTCAAATAGTTGAGTGTGACGGGTTGTATGTTTTCCACGTCCTAGTGCTTTTGAAATTGCTTGCGTTTTAATTTCCAAGCGATTATCAATACGATTCAATAGACTTGATTTACCAGCTCCACTTTGTCCGGTCAGAACACTAATCTTCCCTTTAAATGCAGCCTCAATATCTTTTGTGTCAAATTCTTTACCGTTAACATATACTTCGTATCCACCTTTTTTGTAGTCTTCGATGTATCCATATACAGGATCACTTTCATCTTCAATCATATCCATCTTCGTGATAACTAAAACAGGTGTGATTCCTTCATAAGAAATCAAGAAAATCAAACGATCAATTAATACAGTAGAAAAATCGGGATCTTTGGCACTCATCACAATAATTGCCTGATCTACATTTGCAATTAAAGGACGCACAAGTTGATTTTTACGTTCATGTATTTTTTGAATTCCATAAATGTCATCCATTTTTTCAAAATCCACAATATCACCAACAACAGGACTAACGCCTTTTCGTAGTTTTCCCATTGCTTTTGCATCATAGGTAATTCCATCGCTATAGATCTGATACTGATTTGAGATAATTCGAATGATTGTTCCTTGTTTCATAGATCCCCTTTTCTTAATTAATCTTGGTAGTAATACAATGTTACAGTTGCACCATCTTTAATGGTTGAACCAGCTTCTGGACTTTGCTTAATTACGGTTTTGATTGGACTCGTATCGCCATCTGGACGATCGATTACTTCAAGTTTTACTGTATATCCAGATCCACTCAATTCACTTTTTGCAGCTTCGATTTCCCAACCAATGACACTTCGTAAAGCAGAGTCACTTTCCCCTTTAGAAACAACAAGGGTAATTGTTGCATTCTTACCAGGTTCTACTAAGTCACCTTCTGATAAGCCTTTTTGTTCAATAATTTGTCCTTCTGCAAAATCAGAAGATTCTTTTTGCTCAACAGAAACCACAATTCCTTGTGCTTCAAGGATTGGTTTTACTTCACTAAGTTGTTTACCAACATAGTTTGTAATCATGAAGTATTTTCCTTTACTTACGGTAAAGGTAATTGTCTTTTTCTCGTTTGGTTTAATTTTTGTACCTTCGCTAAGTCCACTTTGACTAAGAATGGTTCCTGCTTCATCATCTTCAGTAAATTCTTCTTTGACTTCCACTGTAATGTTGTTGGCTTCTAATTTTGATCGAATATCATCGATATTTTTACCAACATAGTTTTCAATTACAAAATACGTTCCACCACTAATTGTTATGTTAATCTTTGAACCCTTTGCAACCTTGTCTCCTGCTTTTTTCGATTGCTTGAATACTTCACCTTCTTGAATCGAATCATCTTCAGTTACTTCCGTAGTCACTTTACCAAGTTCAAGACCATATTTTTTCAATACATCTTCTGCTTGATCTTTTTCATATCCTTCTAGATTTGGCATTTCTACATATTCAGTAGGTCCAAATCCATCAATTGCTCCTGAGAAATATACACCTGCTGTCGTTGCACATGCAAGTAAGAATACAAGTGCTGCAATTGCAATGATTTTTGCTTTCTTTGATAGCTTTTTCTTTGCTGGTTTTACTTCTTGGGCAGCAGTTTGTGCATCATTTTGTGCAGGTATTTTTGCTTTTGCGGTTTCATCAAATACCACAGTTCCATCATTTGGTGAATCTGAGTCATCAAAGACAACCTTTGCGACATTGGCCATTTCTGGTGCCAAACATACTTCTAAATCAAAAAGCATATCATTTGCTGAAGCATAACGGTGCTTTTTATTTTTAGCTGTTGCTAGAATGATGATGTTTTCCACACTTTGAGGAATTTTCTTATTAAAATCACGTACGCTAGGAATGTCTTCACGCATGTGCTTCATCGCAATTTGCACTGGGTTTTCACCATTGAATGGAACATCTCCAGTAAGCAATTCATAAAACACAATCCCTAGTGAGTAAATATCCGTTTGTACAGTTGCTATTTCACCACGTGTTGTTTCTGGTGCAATATAATGTGCACTTCCTAAAACAGAATCACTTTGTGTTAATTGCACTGCATCATGAGCTAGCGCAATCCCAAAATCCGTAATCTTTACGGTTCCATCGTCTTTTACCAACACGTTTTGCGGCTTGATATCGCGGTGAATAATATTGTTTTCATGTGCGTGTGCAACTGCGCTTGTCAGTTGTTTCATAATTGAGACTGCTTCATCAACTGGCAAAGCACCACGTTGGCGAATCAATTGTTTCAATGTTTTTCCACGTACATATTCCATTACGATATAACTACGTCCATCATACTCTCCAACATCATATACTTCTACGACATTTGGATGGTGCAATTTACTTGTTGCACTTGCTTCACGTTGGAAACGGACCAAGGCTACTGGATCTTTTCCTGCATCTCCTCGTAAAACTTTAATCGCCACTTCGCGATTTAGTATTGTATCAATTGCTAAATAAACATCTGCCATTCCACCTGACCCAATGGAAGACACAACCATGTAACGGTTGGCAATCATCGTTTGTTCACTCATTATGCACCCTCCTTTTCCGCAACGATAATCGTTACGTTATCATAACCACCAGCTTCATTACTTGCTAAGATTAGTTCATGTACTTTATCTTCAATCGAGATTTCTTGTTGCAGAATACTTTGGATTAATGCAGCAGACACAAATCCATGTAACCCATCACTTGAAACCATAATAGATTGATAATTATTTTTTATTTTGTTGATTGATGGATCCACTTTATTCCACACACCTAAAGCACGTGTAAGCATGCTACCTTTTGGATGAGAACTTGCTTGCGAAACACTAACTTCACCTGCTTGTACCAAATCACTTGCTAAGTTATGGTCTTCAGTCAAGGCAATCAATTCTCCATCGTACATAGCGTACACTCGTGAATCTCCACAGTGGAAAATAAACGTTTCATTTTGCGAGAATAAGACACCTGCAACAGTTGTCCCCATTCCTTTATAATCCACATTCGTAGTACTCGCACGGAATACTTCATCGTTTGCTTTTTCAATTGCATAGCGTAACCACTCTTTGGTTTGATTTATGGTTTTGCTAACTTCTTTGTTTTCGAATTCTTTGGCAATTACTTCTTTTGCCATAAAACTTGCAACATCACCAGCATTTCCACCACCAATTCCGTCGCAAACAATCATGATGGATTCTTGATTCGCATTTGTTCCATAGAACAAACTATCTTGATTCATTGTTCGAACCTTACCACGATCGGTCGTTCCATACATTCGTATCATTGTTTACCTTCTTTCATTTCATTAGCTCTTAATTGTCCACAAGCAGCATCAATATCTCCACCATGCTCCTTGCGAATCGTACAACGTACCCCAAGTTTCATAAGTTCATCATAAAATGTCATTGCATGTTCTCTACTAACTCCTTGAAAACCTTGTTCATCAACACTATTATAAGGAATTAGATTCATATAGTAATGATGTCCTTTCAATAGTTTTGCAAGTTGTTTTGCATGTTCTTTACTATCGTTTACACCTTTCAATAATATATATTCAAAAGTTAAGCGACGATTGTTGTATGTTTCATATACATCAAGTGCTTTCATCAACTCTTCTAATGGATAAGCTTTATTAATTGGCATTAATTTATTTCGCAATTCATTATTTGGTGCATGTAGACTAATTGCTAGATTGTATTGTTTTTGTTCTTTTGCAAACCGTTCAATCATTGGCACAATTCCACATGTACTTATCGTAATATGACGTGCCCCGATTGCTAAACCATTATCATCATTCATAATGCTTAGAAACTTCATCACATGATCATAATTATCAAATGGTTCTCCAGTTCCCATAACAACAATATGACTGACACGATCTTCGTCTTCATCAAGTTCACGTTGAACATACATGATTTGATCAACCATTTCAGCAGTCGTCAAATTTCTTTGTTTTTTGAGTAGTCCACTCGCACAAAAAGCACAAGCCATATTACATCCAACTTGTGTTGTGACACAGACACTCTTTCCATAATCAAAACTCATCAATACAGTTTCAATTAACGCATCATCTGCTAAAGCAAATAAATACTTTCTTGTTCCATCTTTCGATACTTGTTTTTTCACTAAACGTAAGTTCGAAATACTGTATTGCTCATTAAGGATTTGTCTTGATTCTTTATTTATATCACTCATCGCATCGAAGTTTGTAACATGTTCTCGGTATAACCAACGAAAGATTTGCTTTCCTCTAAATGGTTTCCATCCATGTGTTTTTGCCATCTCTTGCATTTCAAGTGCATCTAAATTGTAAATACTATCTTTCATATTTCTACATTTACCATTCTTTCCTATCAATGAAATCGTCCTTATTCTTCCATTTTTCGCATCTTACATATAAAGAAACCATCGCTATCATACGTAAATGGGAAAATCGTTTCCTCTGAAAGAATTTCCATATCTGGATGTGCTTCTATAAATGATTTAATTTGTAATTCATTTTCCTTTTTATTTAAGGTACATGTTGAATACACCATTTCACCACCTGGTTTTAAAACGATGTATGCTTGTGCTAAAATTCCTTTTTGTGTTTTGATGATACCATCCATATCTTCAGGTTCCATAAACATCTTAATCTCATTTTTGCGTTTTAATGTTCCATATCCACTACAAGGTGCATCAACTAAGATTTTATCAAAACGATTTGTTTCAAAGTGTTCACTTGCCTTTGTTGCATCCATTACTTGATAATCCACATTGATACATCCAAGTCGACGCATTGTTGCTTTTACTAATTCTAAACGGTGTGGATGTATATCAGTCGCGATAATTTTCCCACGATTTTTCATAAGTGCAGCCATATGCCCAGTTTTACTTCCTGGTGCACTACACATATCAAGAACAACATCATCTTCTGTTGGATTAAGTGTTAAAGCAACCATTTGACTAGCTTCATCTTGGACACTTGTACGTCCATATTTAAAATCTTCTGTAGCTGCAATGCTTCCTTTTTTAAAATATAAAGCAACTGGTGAAAGTTTTCCTTCTGTATATTGATTACTTTGCATCAATTCCTCTTTGGAAGATTTAATGGTATTGATACGTACTGTCTGGTTAGGAATATGTAAGGAATCTTCGCATAATTGAATCGTTGTTTCCATTCCATATTGTTTTGCCCACATACGAACAATCCAGGTTGGAAATGATGTGCGAATTGCTAATTCTTCAAAATCATCACCTTCAATTGTGCGTTTTCCTTTGCGTTGTACTTGGCGTAAGATGGCGTTCACAAATCCAGCATATTTTCCTTCGTATTTTCCTTTTGCGATTTCTACTGCATCATCAATGATGGCGAAATCTGGAATACGGTCCAAAAAGAACATTTGGTAAACACTCATATCAAGCAACAACTTGATTTCTCGTTTTACTGGTTTTTCTGTATAGTCTTTCCATTGGTAATTGATGTATCGATAATTTTGCAATGTTCCATATACAATATTAGAAATAAGTGCTTTATCGCGATCATCAAATCCAACAAGTTCTTTCTTTAATAATAAGTTACTGTATTTACCATGAATGGCAATTTCAATTAACAGTTCAAATGCTTTTTTTCTAACGCTCATAGCCACCCTCATCCCGTAGGATTCGCCTTTCATTTTTTCTTACCTATCATACCACAAAACCATCCTTTATAGATAGCAAGCGATAGTTATTCCAAAAACAATGGATTGATATCTATTTCCAATTTGCTCTTGCATTTATTTTTTAATAATTCATTTTTTATAAAGTGCACAGATGCGATTAATTCATCAAGATTTGCACACTTTAAGATTTTACGAACACGTAATGTATCTTTTCTTTTTTGTAATTGCACTGCTCGTAAATGATGCACATTTGGATAATCAAACACTTCAAAACAAGTATCAATATCCTGATAAATTTGGTCCACTTTATCATTGGTAAAGATCAAACTTGCTAAATACGTGTATGGTGGATATTTCCCCAAATGACGAAATTGCATCTCTTTTTTAAAGAATGTATCGTAGTCTTGATTTTGCGCGCAACGAATTGCATAATGCTCTTTTTGGTATGCTTGCATGATAACTTCACCAATTTTATCACCACGTCCACTTCGTCCACTTGCTTGTACAAGCAAATCAAAAGTGACTTCTACACTACGGAAATCTTCTCGTTGTAAACTTGCATCTGCATTTACAATACCAACAAGTGTTACATTTGGAATATCTAGTCCTTTTGCGATCATTTGCGTACCAACTAAAATATCATATTTATGTTGCTCGAATTCTCTTAATACAACTTCATGCATATCTTTTCTTCGCATCGTATCCTGATCCATTCGCACGACACGTGCTTGTGGAAATAATTCATCTAGATATTCTTCTAACCGTTGGGTACCAAAACCTGAAGTGGATATATTTTTGCTTCCACAACTTGAACAAACAAAATATGCTGGTTCATGATATTCACAGTAATGACAAACCAAACGATTGGTTTGTTTATGATAATTCAGTGCAATATCACAGTGTGGACATTTTTTAACTTCCCCACAATCTAAACAACGTAAAACCGGAGTATATCCTCTACGATTTAGTAGTAAGATTACTTGTTCATTTTTTTCTAAGCGCTCATAGATTGCATTTTTAAGTGAAACGGAAAGTAGTGCATCGTGATCGTGCTTCATACTTTCTTTCATATCCACAACATGCACAACTGGCATATTCTTATGAATACGTTCCTTTAATTCCAATAATTGGTAATTTCCTTTATATGCACGTGCATACGATTCTAATGAAGGGGTTGCACTTGCTAGTACAATTGGACAATCATGATATCTTGCACGCTCAATTGCTAAATCTCTACAGTGATAGCGTGGTTGACTATCTTGTTTATAACTTGCATCATGCTCTTCATCTAATACAATAAGTCCTAGTTGTTCAAAAGGCATAAATACAGAACTTCTTGTTCCGACAACAATTTGTACCTTCTTTTCTTTTACTAACTTATATTGTTCATACTTCTGCTGATTATTTAAATTGGAATGATAAATAGCTACACTTTTTCCAAACCGACAGGTAACACGTTCTACCATTTGTGCAGTCAATCCTATTTCAGGAACTAATATCAACACTTGTTTTCCTTGTGCTAATACTTCACTAGCTAATTGTAAGAAAATCTCTGTTTTTCCACTACCCGTTACTCCGTGTAGTAAATGCACATGATGTCCTGCAATTGCCTTAATTTTATCAAGTGCTTGTTGTTGGGCTTCTTGAAGTTTGAAATGATCACATGCAAGATTGATTTGTTCAACTTCTGCTTGCTTTTCTTCTTCTTGCAACACAACAATTCCTAACTCAATAAACCGTTGTAAACAACTGTATCGTTTGTTGAAATCTTGTCGTTTTATCTTTGGATGCTCTTGAAGATAGGCAAGCGCTTCTTTTTGTTTTTGTCCTTTTACTTCTTTATCTTGTTGGTATATCACATACACTTCTTTACGAATGTTTTGCTTTGTTGATTTTGGTTTTAACTTACTTGGCAACATTGCTTGAAAACAACTCATAACACTTGCTACACAGCGATTTGCCATAAATCTAGCCAAATGAAAAGCTTCTTCGTTCAACAAAACATCCTCATCGATAACACTATCAATTGCTTGTACCTTATATGGTAAAGCATCGAGTTCTGTCTTTGGCATCTCGTATACACGATCGATGATTCCAACGATTTTCCTTCCAGCAAACATGATGTAAACACGCATCCCTTTTTCTACGTTGTATTGATTCACTTTGTATAAATAACTTTGATCTACAGCCATTGCTGTATATTCAATGTAAATATCTGCTACTTTTTCCATGAAAATATCTTACCACAAAAAAGAAGAATAGATGATTCTATTCTTCCCCATTTGTATTTGAAACCACTTCTTTTAAACTTGCAGCTAATCCTGTTAGTTTTTGAATTTCGCTTGGAATAATCAATTTTGTTGATTTACCGTTTGCAACTTTAGCAAGTGCTTCAAGTTCTTTAATTTTTACAGTTGCTGCATTTACATCAGCTTTTGATAATGCACTAAGTCCATCAGCAGTTGCTTGTTGTACTTCACGAATAGCTTTTGCTTGCCCTTCCGCTTCTAATACCATAGCAGCTTGACGACCTTCTGCTTCACGAATTTGACGTTCTTTAAATGCTTCGGCTTGAAGAATTGTACTTTCTTTTTCCCCTTCAGCAATAAGAATTTGACTTTTCTTTTTCCCTTCCGCTTGTAAAATTGCTTCACGACGTTCACGTTCTGCCTTCATTTGTTTTTCCATCGCATCTTGAATTTCACGCGGTGGCAAAATGTTTTTTACCTCAACACGGTTTACTTTAATTCCCCATTTATCAGTCGCTTCATCTAAGATTGCACGCATTTGTGTATTGATTACATCACGACTTGTTAATGTTGCATCTAAGTCCAATTCCCCAATTAAGTTACGTAATGTTGTAGCTGTTAAGTTTTCAACAGCCATCATTGGATTTGTAACTCCATATGCATATAGTTTTGAATCCGTAACTTGGAAATATACTACTGTATCAATTTGCATCGTTACGTTATCTTTCGTAATTACTGGTTGCGGAGGAAAATCCACAACATGCTCTTTTAATGAGATTTTTTTAGCAACGCGTTCAATCAGTGGAACTAAGAAGTGTAATCCTGTTCCCCAAGTCACGCGGTATGCCCCTAAACGTTCAATAACATAAGACTCCGATTGTTTTACCACACGTACGTGTGCTCCTACTAATGCGATAATAACAATGATAAATACTAAAATCATAATTAATTCCATTTTATTTTTTCTCCTTATTTACGAGTACTGTAACACCTTTAATTTCGTGCACATACACTTCATCATCCTTTTTCAATGGTTGATGTCCGATGTTTTTGGCTGCCCAATCAACACCATCAAGTTGTACTCGACCCTCTTTTGTAAGTTCATTAAAGTCATGTAATACAATTGCCTTTTTACCTATCACATCATCTATGTTTGTTTTGATTAGATTTGGTTTGATTTTTTTCATCGCATATGGTCGTAATAACGCCATCGTTACTAACGAAACCACAATGAAAGCAATAAGTTGGCCAGTAAAACTCACACCTGCCAAACTTAAAAACACGCAAACCAAACTACCTGCTGCAAACCAAATGGCGACAAGTTGTAAAGATGCCGCTTCTAATGCACATATGACAAGAAAAGCAATCATCCACCCTATTACGTATGATTCCATATGAAACCTCCTATGACCATTTTATGACATAATTAGTCAAAAGTACACAAAAACCATGCAATCACTCCCGTCGGAATCATTACATGGTCTGTTTTAAAGATTGGAATATCCCATCAAATATGTATCAACTGCTTTGGCTGTTTTCTTTCCTTCTTGCATTGCCCATACAACTAAGGATTGTCCCCGTGATGCATCACCACTAACAAATACTCCTTCGATATTTGTCGTAGAACCATCGATTGTTTGGATAACGCCACGTTCGTTTTTTTCTAATTCAAAATTTTCGAAAATGTTTGACTCCACACCAACAAACCCAGTAGCAAGAAGTAGTAGATCACATGCAACTTTTTTTTCACTTCCTGCAATGTAACTTGGTCGCATATTGCCATCACCATCTTTTTCCCACTGTAATGAGCAAATCACAACTTGCTTGATTGCATGATTTTCATCAGTGATGATTTCTTTAATCGTCACTTCATAAAGTCGAGGATCTTGGTCAAACATAGCAATTGCTTCTTCTTGACCATAGTCCGTTTTCTTCACTTTTGACCATTCTGGCCATGGATTATCATCCATTCTTGATGCTGGTAATTCTGGCATCATTTCTAGTTGAACAACAGAAGCGCACGATTGGCGAATTGCCGTGGCTACACAATCATTTCCAGTATCTCCACCACCAACAATCACGACATGTTTATCTTTTGCATCGATAGTTAATGGATATGTATCATCTAACAGATGTTTTGTACTGTGACTTAAATAATCAACTGCAAAGTGTACACCCTTTGCATCTGTATGTTTAACTGAAAGGTTTCTAGGTTTACTTGAACCTACTGCAAGAATGATTGCATCATATTCTGCTTGCAATTGTTTAACTTTTTGCGTTGTATCAATATCCGTTGATAAATGAAAGTGAATACCTGCTTTTTCCATCAATGCGATTCTACGGTTAACAATCGCTTTATCTAATTTCATATTCGGTATTCCATACATCAGTAAACCACCAGCGCGATCACTTCTTTCATAGATATGTACTTCGTGATGACGACTATGCAACTGTTGTGCACAAGCTAGACCACTTGGACCACTACCAATAATCGCAACTTTCTTTCCTGTATATTGTCTAATATTAGGAAGTTTAATTAACTGATGTGCAAATCCATATTCAATTAGAAACTTCTCATTTTCACAGATCGTAACAGCATCTCCATGAAGCGAGCATGTGCATGCTTTTTCGCATGGGGCTGGACAAACTCGACTTGTAAATTCGGGAAATGGATTTGTCATCAACAGACGCTCTAGTGCTATTTCATAGTTTTTTCGATATAGTAAATCATTCCATTCTGGAATGACATTATGTAAAGGACAACCACTACTCATACCAGCAATCTGCTTGCCATACTGACAAAATGGAACCCCGCAATCCATACAACGACTTGCTTGTATTCGACGGTTTTCTTCTTGTAAAGGAAGATGAAATTCTTGATAGTTTTTTATGCGATCTAAAGGTGCAATCGTTTTTGTATCTTTACGCTCATATACGAAAAATCCATCTGGTTTTCCCATAATTACACTTCCTTTCTTTCATAAAATGCTTCCATTTGGGCATCTTCAAGTGATAATCCACTTTCTACCTTATTTTGAATTGCTTGCATCATCTTTTTATAATCAACTGGCATTATTTTCTTAAAGTGTACTTTACATACATCAAAGTCATTTATAATACGCTTTGCTTTGCTTGAGTTTGTATAGTGTATATGTGCTTGCAACATCTCTTTAATTTCTACAAAATCTTGTTCTTGTACAATTTCTTGTAGCTCCACCATTTCTTTATTCAGTTTTGTATCTACATCAGCGTTTTCATCAAAGATATATGCATATCCTCCACTCATCCCTGCTGCAAGATTACTTCCACAAGAACCAAGAATACACACACGACCACCTGTCATGTATTCCAGTCCATGATCACCAACACCTTCAACAACCGCATCAATTCCTGAGTTTCTTACACAAAAACGTTCACCTGCAATACCTGCAATATATGCATTACCTGAAGTTGCACCATAAAATGCAACATTTCCAACAATGATATTTTCTGATGCTTCAAAGGTTGCATCTTTAGGTGGAAACAATGCAAGGGATCCGCCAGATAAGCCTTTTCCAAAATAATCATTACTGTCACCTTCAAGATAGATACTTACACCTTTAGGAAGAAATGCACCAAAGGATTGCCCTCCAGCACCTTTCGCAAAAATACGATATTGATGTTCTTTTGTACGTCCATGCAAGTGTTTTGTAATATAGCTACCTAACATCGTTCCAAAAGAGCGTGTTTGGTTATCCAAACAGACAGATGCTGTTGCTGATTCATTATTGTCAATCGCTTTGCTAAATCGATCGATTAGATATGCATCTAGTGTAGTATCCAATTCGAAATCATATACATCTTGCGGATCAAAAATCGTCTTCTTTTCCTTGTTTTCTACTTTTGTGAGTAGTCTTGTTAGATCAAAAGATGTATGCACATCTTTTTTCACTTGCAAGAGTTCACTATGACCGACCATTTCATCGATACTACGAAAACCGAGTTGTGCCATATATTCACGAAGTTCTTGTGCGATAAAGCGCATAAAGTGAATCACATATTCTGGCTTTCCACTAAAGCGTTTTCTAAGTTTTGGATTTTGTGTGGCAATCCCTACTGGACATGTATCAAGATGACAAACACGCATCATTACGCAACCTAAACTAACTAGTGGTGCAGTTGCAAAACCAAATTCTTCAGCTCCTAATAAAGCTGCGATTGCAACATCTTTTCCTGTAAGTAGTTTTCCATCACATTCCAAACGAACGCGACTTCGTAGATCATTCATAATCAATGTTTGATGCGCTTCAGCAAGTCCTAATTCCCATGGCAAACCAGCATGATATACAGAATTCTTTGGAGCAGCTCCAGTTCCTCCATCATATCCAGAGATTAATATGACTTCACTACCTGCTTTAGCAACTCCTGCAGCAATCGTTCCTACGCCTGCCTCAGAAACTAGTTTCACCGAGATTCTTGCATCTTTGTTTGCTGATTTACAATCATAAATCAATTGTGCCAAATCCTCGATTGAATAAATATCATGATGCGGTGGTGGTGAAATCAATTGCACACCTGGTGTAGAATGTCTTGTTTTGGCAATCCAAGGATATACCTTACCAGCAGGCAGTTGTCCTCCTTCTCCTGGTTTTGCACCTTGTGCCATTTTAATTTGAATTTCTTTCGCATGTACCAAGTATTCACTTGTAACACCAAACCGACCGGATGCTACTTGTTTAATAGCTGAATAGCGATTGGTATGAAAGCGTGATGCATCTTCTCCACCTTCTCCTGAGTTACTTTTTCCGTGTAATGTATTCATCGCAATAGCCAATGTCTCATGTGCTTCTTTGGAAATAGACCCATAAGACATTGCTCCTGTTTTAAAGCGCGTGACAATATCTTCTACACTTTCTACTTCATCAATTGAAATCGGAGTTTGCTTTTTAAATTCTAATAATCCGCGAATACTGGTTTGTTCCATCTCTTTTTCAATTTCTTTAGTAAATTGTTTAAACAATGAATACTCATTTTGTCGGGTTGCTTTTTGTAGTAAATGAATTGTTTTAGGATTGTATAGATGCATTTCTTTTTGACTTCGATACTTATGCATTCCTGTACTATCTAAATTCTTATCTACTGATAATCCTAATGCATCAAATGCAGCTGCATGAAGATAATGTTGTTGTTTTTCAATATCAGCTAACCGAATTCCTCCCACTCTACTAATCGTCTTAGTAAAGTATGTAGAAATTACATCTTCATGAATTCCTAGTGCTTCAAACACCTGACTTCCTTGATAGGATTGAATCGTTGAAATCCCCATCTTTGAGGCGATCTTTACAATTCCGTGTAACATTGCTTGATCATAAGCTTCTATAGCTGCATCATAGTCTTTTTCTAGCAGTCGATTTGCAATTGCATCAGCAATTGTGTCATGCACCAAGTATGGATTGATTGCACTTGCACCATAACCAAGTAACGTTGCAAAGTGATGAACCTCTCTAGGTTCTGCACTTTCCACAATAATGGATGCTTGTAGAGACTTTTTTGTTTGAAGTAAATGTTGATTTAATGCACTTGTAGCTAGTAATGATGGAATTGCTACATGGTTTTCATCCACCCCACAATCACTTAAGACAAGTAGAGTTGCTCCTTGATGGATTGCTTGATCTGCTTCATAACACATATGATCCAATGCCTCTTTTAAACTTGTATTTTTGTAATAGAGCATCGATATCGTCATACATCTAAAGCCATCCTCTTGCAAGTGTTTGATTTTTAACATGTCCACATTACTTAAGATTGGATTTTGTATTTTTAAGAGTCTAACGTTTTTTGGATCATCTTGAAAGATATTTCCATCACGTCCTAAATAAACGGACGTACTTGTGACAATCTCTTCACGAATCGCATCTATTGGCGGATTCGTTACTTGTGCAAACAATTGTTTGAAATATGAAAATAATGGTTGATATAAAGTATCTGATGCAGCAAGTGCACGATCTGCTCCCATCGCGATAACCGGCTCAATTCCAGATTGTGCCGCTGGTATAATATAATCTTTAATATCTTCATAACTATATCCATGAACTTTTTGTAGTGTGGTTAATTGTTCATGACTGTATCTATCAACTGTTTTGTTTGGAATTTCTACTTGCGATAAAAATCGAAGATTCTTTTCGATCCACTTTCCATATGGTGCTCGCTGTGCATAGTAGGCTTTTAATTCGTCATCTTGAATGATTCGTCCAATATTTGTATCAACCAACAACATTTTCCCTGGTTCTAAACGACATTTTACTTCAATATTTGATGGTTCAATGTCTAAAACACCAACTTCACTACTTAAGATTAGGTATCCATCTTTTGTTACATAGTAACGTGAAGGACGTAATCCATTACGATCAAGTACTGCACCCATTACATCACCATCAGAAAATAGTATCGAAGCTGGACCATCCCATGGTTCCATGAGACATGCATTATATTGATAAAAATCCTTCTTTGATTGGGACATCAAATGATTGTGTTCCCAAGGTTCAGGAATATTAAGCATCATTGCATGTGCAAGATCCATACCTGCCATAACCATAAACTCTAGTGCATTATCAAGCATTGATGAATCACTTCCTCGGCTATCAATTACTGGAAGAACCCGTTTTAAATCATCCCCAAAGATACTAGATGTCATATTTTCTTCACGACTTAACATTTTATTTGCATTTCCTTTGATCGTATTAATCTCTCCATTATGTACAATCATACGATTGGGGTGCGCACGATGCCATGTAGGCATCGTATTTGTGGAAAAACGTGAATGCACAAGTGCAATTGCACTTGTAAAGTCTTGATGTTGTAAGTCGTTGTAAAACGTGCGTAATTGTCCAACTAAGAACATTCCTTTATATACAATCGTACGACTACTTAATGAACACACATACGTATCTGAACAACTTTTTTCAAAAATTTTACGTGTGACAAATAACTTACGGTCAAATGCAATCCCAGCTTGTATGTGATTTGGTCGTTTGATGAAGCATTGGACAATTGTAGGCATTAGTGACAATGCTTTTTGACCAAGCACTTGCGGATTACAATCTACATGTCGAAACCCTAAAATCTCTAACCCTTCTTTTTTTGCGATTACAGTAAATAATTGTTTTGCTTTTTCAAATTCTAATGTATCTTGTGGAAAGAAAAACATCCCAACTCCAAAATCCTCATTTGGCAAAGCAAACGTGCATACATCGCGAAAATAAGCGTGTGGAATTTGTGTTAATATTCCTACACCATCCCCTGTTTCCTTTTTTGCATCCATACCTGCTCGATGCTCAAGTTTCTCAACAATAGTAAGTGCGTTATCAATTGTTTGATATGTCTTTTCTCCTGATACATTAACAACTGCACCAATTCCACAGTTATCATGTTCAAACTGCTCGTGATATAACCCGGTTTGCTTCATATGTTATCCTCCAAAATAAAAAAGACGTCAGTGCCCAAAAAGGCATCAAACGTCTTTGTTTGTGTTTAATTTTATCATCGACATATCGTTTGTCAAGATAATATTTTCGTTTTATATGTATAAAATACAGTTACACTTCATAAACGAACTTGAAAATCTCTGCTTTATACTTTAAAAATAAGTCTTCATTCAAAGGTTCTGGATAACTCATAAAGCATAATGGATGCATATTTTTTTCTGTATTTATTTGTGGTTGTAAATATGTTGATTCATAGATTTGAAATTGATTACGCTTATAAAACGCAACGCGACGAGCACTGGTATGATCAAAGGGTTCTTCTACTTCTAAAATCAGTGTTGTATGTGGATATTTCTCTTTCAAAGCATCTAGCATTTTCGAACCGATTCCCTGTCCTCTTGTATGTTTAGCAACTGCAAAATTTTCCACAAAGATACAATCTTGTAGTTTCCAAAGTAAAAATACACCGACTAGTTGTTGTTCTTCATATGCACCAAGTAATTCAACAAATGATGTTTTCAACTTTTCTTCAATATATGTATATGGACGCAATTCACTAAGCGGAAATGCTTCTTGTAATAACGGATATGCTTCATCCAATGATCTCATTTTTAATAACTTCATAAATACCTCATAGGTTATTGTATCAAATCTATGCAAAACAACAAACAACAAACTCGTGTTGTTCTACATATTTTATATTTCATAATCGTTTGAATGGACAACTATGATGAATTTGTTATGATAAGGGTGAGAAATCAGGGGGTTCTACATGAAAGGAAAAGTCAGACTTTTATTATTAGTATTTGCAGTCATTTTAGCTACTATCAGTATTGTGCAAACAGAATTAGTTACGTACGCAAGCGAAATTGAACATCAATCGAGCTTGCATATTGCAAATATTGCAAATAATTTCAATTTGATTTCACTGTGTATGGTGATAATCATGGTTAGTGTCATTGCTATTGCTGGTTACTTTGCACGTAAGTATAAAAAGGAAAATAAGCACTCGTCAAATTAAACTGACAAGTGCTTATTTTTTATTTTTCTAATACGCTTGCGCAACGTTCACATAAACCATCTTCAGCATGTGAATCTGTAATGTTCCAACATCTTGGACATACACTACCTTCGCATTTTTCTACTTTAACTTCAATTACTTCGAATGCTTCAAGTTCATCTTCAGTAAATGAAACTTTTGATACAGTTAACCATTGGTGAATTTTATCACCTAATACTTCTTCAAGTAATGCTTTATCTGTATCCTTTGCATGTAAAATCACATGTGCTTCTAGCGGTTTTCCAATGACTTTGTCATTTCTTGTTTGTTCAATTGCTTTGAACACATCTTTACGAATCGCAAATAAGCGGTTCATTTTCTCTTTAATTACTTCATCATCAGCGATACGTTCGCTTTTGTTGAATGCAGTCAAGTGTACTGTACCTTCATATGCTGCAAAGTGATCAGAGATTTCTTCAGCTGTATGCACTAAGATTGGTGACCATAATTTTAATAATGTATCACACGCTTTATATAATACCGTTTGTACTTGGCGACGACGTGTATCATCTTTTTTCTCGATATATAGAATATCTTTTGTGAAATCTAAGTAATATGCACTTAGCATATTTGTCATGAATGTTGTAAGTTTTGATGTAATTGTTGAGAAATCAAATTTTACATATAACTCTTTTACTTCATGGTTCAGTTCACTTAATAGAACTAACATGTGTTTGTCTACAAGTGTCAATTTATCTTCAGGCACCATATCTGCTTGACCAAAGTCAGCTGGATTAATGTTTCCTAAGATAAATCTAAACGTATTACGAACTTTACGGTATTGTTCAGATACTTGTTTTAAGATTGCATCTCCCATACTTACATCTTGTTGGTAATCAACAGTTGTTGCCCATAGACGTAAGATATCTGCACCATATTGTTGTGTGATTTTTGTTGGAGCAACTGCATTCCATTGCGATTTAGACATCTTCACACCTTTTTCATCCATAACAAATCCGTGTGAAAGAATTTGTTTGTAAGGCGCATGACCATATACTGCTGTACCAATAATTAGTGATGAATTAAACCATCCACGGTATTGGTCAGATCCTTCAAAATATAAATCCGCTGGATAAGGAAGTCCACGTCCAATCATTGCTTCTGTGTGACTTGAACCTGAATCAAACCAAACATCCATTGTATCTACTTCTTTTGTGAATTCTCCATTTGGACTACCTGGGTGTGTATATCCTTCAGGCAATAAATCTTTGGCATCTCTTTCAAACCATACGTTCGTTCCAAACTCACCAATTAAAGCAGCAAAGTGTTCGAATAAATCATGTTCCATGATTGGTGTTCCATCTTCTGCATAGATAATTGGAATTGGTACTCCCCATGCACGTTGACGAGAAATACACCAGTCACCACGATCACGAATCATGTTGTGTAAACGTTGTTCTCCCCAAGTAGGTGTCCAGAATACATTTGCAACTTCTTCAAGTAATTGATCACGAATCTTATCAATTGAGGCAAACCATTGTTTTGTTGCTCTAAAGATAATTGGTTTCTTTGTACGCCAGTCATGTGGATAACTGTGCGTAATGAATTCAAGTTTTAATAATGCACCAACTTCTTCAAGTTTTTGCGTTACCACTTTATTTGCATCATCAACATATAGTCCTTCTAACCAAGAACCTGCTTCGGCCATCATATGTCCTTGTTCATCTACTGGACAGTATGGTGGAAGTCCATACTTCATCCCTACGATAAAGTCATCTTCCCCATGTCCTGGAGCTGTATGTACACATCCCGTACCAGCATCTTCTGTTACGTGTTGTCCGCAAATTACTAACGATTCACGATCATAGAATGGGTGTTGTGCTGTAATTCCTTCTAAATGTTCACCACGGAATGTTTTTAGGATTTTCTTCTCTTCTAGTCCTAATTCTTCCCAAAGGGTATCTACATTACTAGCAAGAACAACAAGATTTCCTTTTTCACTTTCGACAAGTGCATATTCTAAAAATGGATTCAAACAAATCGCTAAGTTCGCAGGTAGTGTCCAAGGTGTCGTTGTCCAAATTACAAACGCATCTACTTTTTCATCTAAGATACCTTTTCCATCAAGTACGTTAAACTTTACATAAATTGCTGGACTTTTAATATCTTTATATTCGATTTCTGCTTCAGCTAGTGCAGTTTCACTACTTGGTGACCAGTATACCGGTTTCTTACCTTGATAGATTAAACCATCCGTTGCCATTTTACCAAAGATTTTGATTTGATCTTTTTCAAATTCTTTTTGTAAAGTGATATATGGGTGATCATAATCCCCAATACAACCTAAAGATTTAAACCCTTTCTCTTGGATTTTTACTTGTTCGAGTGCATAATCGTGACAGATTTTTCTAAAGTCTTCCACTTTCATTTCTTTACGGTTATACCCTTGTTTTTGAATTGCTGTTTCAATTGGTAAACCATGTGTATCCCATCCTGGAATAAATGGTGTCTTATATCCTTGCATAAAACGTGCACGTACAATCACATCTTTCAATGTCTTGTTTAATGCGTGTCCTAAGTGAATATCACCATTTGCATATGGAGGACCATCGTGTAATACGAATAGTTCGCTGCCATCACGTTTTGCTAGCATTTGTTCATAAAGTTTTTCATCTTCCCACCGTTGTTGAATACCAGGTTCTTTTTTAACTAAGTTTCCTCGCATTTCAAAATCGGTTTTGGGCATTAATAAGGTATCTTTGTATTCCATCTCTTGCTCTCCTTCTAAATTAAAAAAACGTCCTTACAAATCATATAAGGACGTGATTACGCGGTACCACCTTACTTCATGTATATTCATACATGCGCTTCATTAACTGTAACGTAGTTTATACGTCTTATCCTACTCATTTCAGATAAGCTACTCCTAAGTGATATCTATATATATTTCATGTTTGTCTTTCACCAACCGACAACTCTCTAAGCAATCCAAATATATAGCATGTCTTATTCTTTGTATTTCTTTTCAATCAATTCTACATTAGGAATGGGTGGAATGTCAAACCCATCTATCGTTTCTGATAAAATTTGTAGCTGTTCATTCAAATTAATCTTAATTTCGTGTGCTTCAATTCCTAATTTTGAGATATTTAGCAATATCGTTTTTGCATTTTGCAACGCTTCTTTGACAATCATATCTGCATTACGATTTGCTGTAGTTAAAATTCCATTTGCTTCATCTAATGCATTTCGTGTCATTTCACGAATGGCTCTTTCTTTTATATCTAAGTCATGTAACAACTTCGTATATTTTCTACCAATTTCTTCAATTTTTCGATCATTTTCCTCATTTTGTTTTTTATAAGCAAGTAACTTTCTTTGAAGTTCATCAATTTCTTGATTTTTAGCAGCTAGTTCACTATCGACTTGATATCGATTATATCCATTTTTTACGCGATCAAATTCCATAGTGAGCCCCCTTCCATCATTCATACTTACCGATTTCCAAAACAAAACGATTGTTTTTTGTCTTTCGCCCGGTATCATTTACCATAAAGCGACCATACCCTCGAATCGAAATGAGTATGGATTTATTATCACATATGTGAGCCAAATCTTCAACCACTAGATGATCGACTTTTACTCTTCCATCATGTACTAAAGCTTGTGCTTTTTGTCTAGCTAGATGTGTAATACTTGCAACCAATGCATCTAAACGCAAAGAAGAAACCATATGTGTTTTATATTCTAAATGGATTTCTTTTTGAATTGGTGCTTCACTTTCTTCCAGTTGAATTGGACAACGCCCAATTTTTTCAAGTTCACGTTTGATATATCCTGCTATATCCTTGCTAACAAAGATATAGATATCCCCATGTTCAACAATTAAATCACCAAATGTTTGGCGTTCAATGCCTAGATTCATCATTGCACCAAGTGCATCACGATGACTTAGATTATAGTATTTTGTATCATATATTGCATGTAAGCATACAATAGGTAATGGTATTTGTTTATCCTCATAACTTAATAAACAACGTTTATATTCTGCATCTGGATATCCTCCATCAAAAGTCGTATATACTTTTTTACCAACATAGCGTTGAAGGATTTCTTGTTCAGCAGGGCTTAAAAAAGGAGTGAAAACTTTGTGGTAAATGGATAGTTGATCCAAATAATCATCTATCCTAGCCAGAAAATCCTCATTCCCTTTAAAGTGTATTTGTTTTTGCTTATTCACTAACTTCTGAAGCGCTCTCAGGTGAAATTTTCCCGTGAACTCCCATTGTTCTTGGCGTACAAAGGATTACATTTGTTCCGATTTTTTCAATAGATCCATCAAGTGCATAAATTACCCCTGATAAGAAGTCAATGGTACGTTGTGCATAGTCTCTTGTTAGTTTGTGTAAATTAACAACAACTGCACGGTTTTCTTTTAAACGTTTCGCAACTTCATGAACTTCATCATAAGCTCTTGGTTCGAATAAAACCATTTTTGTATCATTACTTAACTTTGATACAGCTTTTGATTTTGGTGATTCATATTCTGAAATTGATTCTACTTCGTTTTCCTCGTATTCAATTACTTCCTCTTCATCCATCGGTGAAATGAATTCCTTTATTTTTTTACCAATACCCATAGAAAGATACCTCCTATACTAATGATAATTATATCACAATGAATATGCCTTAACAATTAGAAACATCATCAGAGCGTATGCTTTTTGCATATTCCTGTTTGTATTATATATATGGTTTGTAAGTTATTGGTTGATAAAACAAAAGAAAAGCCTTTCTGGCTATTCGATAGACAACAATCGAACTTTGGAAAGACCTTTAATTTCTTGTAAGCGATTAATCAATTCTTGGATTTCGCCCTTCATATCTTTAACATCAATACTTGTCACTACATTAGCACGTTTGGCAATTGGAATGTTTTGGTTAATCGTTAATATATTACAACCAAATGCAGAAAATGTAAGTAATGCTTCAGACAAAATGCCCTTTTCATCACTTAAAGTAAATGCAATTAATGCCTTACGTTCTAATAAATTGGTGTTACTTGGTTCAAAGACATGATCTTTATATTTATAGAATGCACTACGAGAAATGCCTACTTCACGAGTGACATCACTAACTTGCGCATCTTCCTTTGTTTCTAAAATCTTTTTTACCTCAATAACCTTTAAGATTACTTCAGGTAACACTTCTTTTGAAACAATTAAATAGGAATCTAACATATTTGTACTCCTTGTTCATCTACAACTAGTGGAATACATTGCCATTTATATTGCAATGTATTCAGTTGTTTTTGAATTTCATCTACTTTACTTGCATCACACATCACATTCATCAAAGTAGAACCACTACCAGAGATATAGAAACAAGCACTTTCGATTTCTTGACACATCTTCTTAACTTGTTCATATTCAAAAATCAGTTGCTTACGGTATGGTTCATGGAGCTCATCTTTCATTGTTGCTTGTAGCAAGTCTACATCACCAAGCTCAAATCCTTTTAAGACTAAACTTAACTTTGATGCATTGCTAACAGCAGTAGTAAATGGTACCTGTGTAGGTAATACTTTGCGTGCATCACTTGTTTTTGTCTCAAAGTTTGGAATACAGGCTAAAAATGTAAATTGATTATGTACTGAATAGCTAGCATGATACACTTGTTGATTATCATCTACATAACTAGCAATTAAACCACCATATATCGCTGGAGCTACATTATCTGGATGATGTTCAATCTCTGTACATAAACGTAGCACTTCTTGTTTATCAATTGGTGTATTGGTTAATGCATATGCACCAACAACACCACCAACAACACATGTTGCACTACTCCCTAATCCTCTAGAGACTGGAACATGACTATCAATATGAATATGTACTTGAAATGCATCTTTACCTAAATACGCTAATGCTTTTTGAAATGAAGTATAAACAAGATTATCTTCTGTTGCAAAACGTTCTTCACATCCAGTAATTTGAAACGAATCACTTCTCTTGAAAGTAAAGTACGTATACAAGTTCAGTGCAATCCCTAAACAGTCAAAACCGACACCAACGTTAGCACTTGTAGCAGGTACTTTCACTTTCACCATGATTAAATCGTTCCTACCTTATCTAATACGTATGCTTCCATTTCGGTTTTATCAATTACATCTTCATGTAATACTTCTTTTTTATCTAAATCGACCAAGTTTGTTGGAATTGGAACTCGTGTTTCTTCATGAAGTTTTTCCATTAAGACAAACTCATCATCACTTGTTGTTCCATGTAGTGCTTCATACACTGAATTCGTAAATTTGTATGGACTTGCTGTCGATAATACAACATTTTTATGTTGTGTATCTACATCATCCAACAATACTTTATATGCAACTGCTGTATGTGGATCTAATAAGTAATTATCCTTTTCATAAATATCACGAATGGTTTTTGCTGTTTGTTCATTAGTAGCAAACCCTGCTTTAAATTCCTTTTGGATATTTGCAAGCACATCTTCACGTACTTTGTATTTTCCATCTCTTGCAAGTTCATTCATAATTTCTTTAATATATGCATGATCACATCCACTTGTGTAAAACAATAGACGTTCTAAGTTTGAAGAAATCAAGATATCCATTGATGGAGAAATCGTTTTTAAGAAATCACGTTTACGATCATAAACTCCAGTTTGAATGAAATCATAAAGTACATTATTGTCATTTGAAGCACAAACAAGTTGATGTACTGGTAATCCTACTTGTTTTGCATAATATCCAGCTAAGATATTTCCAAAGTTTCCAGTTGGAACAACAAAGTTAATTTTCTCACCAAGAAGAATCTCACCACTTTTTACTAAACTTGCATATGCATAAAAGTAATACACCATTTGTGGCAATAAACGACCGATATTGATTGAGTTTGCACTACTTAATTTAATATTTTGTTTTGCTAGTTCTGCTTTAAATGCATCATCAACAAATAATTTCTTTATTCCACTTTGTGCATCATCAAAGTTTCCTTCAATTGCACAAACCTTCACATTTTTTCCTTCTTGTGTTTTCATTTGCATTTCTTGCACTTTACTAACACCGTCATTTGGATAGAACACCATGATTTTTACATGATCCACATCTTTAAATCCCTCAAGCGCAGCTTTACCAGTATCACCTGATGTTGCTGTTAAAATTAATACATCATAATCCGCATTTGTTTTCTTTAAAGCCGTTTTTGTCAGTTGTGGTAACATTTGCAAACCTACATCTTTAAATGCACTTGTTGGTCCATTGAATAATTCTAAGACATATCCATCACTTAGTTTTACTAATGGAGTTACTTCCTCATTTGAGAATTTACCTTTATATGCAGCTTGCACACATGCACGAATTTCTTCTTTCGTGAAATCAGGCAGGAACAACGCAAATACTTCCTCTGCGATTTCATAATAGTCTTTATTAACAATCGACTGCATATCGATTTGACGTTCATTTAGGTCACTTACAACAAATAGACCCCCATCGTTACTTAACCCTTGTAAGATTGCTTGTGCAGGGCTTAATGTAATGCTAGCATCCCTTGTGCTTTCGTAATATTGATTCATACAATTCTCTCCTTGATTTCTTTATTTTCCTATGATACAATGTTTCTCAATTAAATACAAGTGTTTTTTGTACAAAGACACAGAGGGGGACTTATGAAAATTGCAATCTTAGGATTTGGAACTATAGGGACTGGAGTTTACGAGATTATTAGTACCTATAAAGCAAAGAGTTTAGCAGATGTTGAAGTTGTGAAAGTTTTAGATTTACCACAGAATAAAGATAAACTCGACATCATCACTGATAACTACGATGATATCTTACAAGACAAATCCATTGACTGCGTGGTGGAAACCATGGGTGGATTACATCCTGCATATGAATTTATCACTGCAGCAATGAAAGCAAAAAAACATGTCGTAACAGCTAACAAAGCAGTTGTTGCTAAATATATGGAAGAATTCATTGCACTTGCACTGGAAAATAAAGTACGTTTCTTATTTGAAGCAAGTACTGGTGGTGGAATCCCTTGGATTGCTTCATTAGAAAAAGCAAAACGTGTCGATGATATTAGTGAACTATACGGAATCTTTAATGGAACAAGCAACTATATTTTAGATGCAATGACAAACCAAGGAAAAGACTTCGACGAAGTACTAAAAAAAGCACAAGAGTTAGGATACGCGGAAGCAGATCCTAGCGCAGATATTGATGGATATGATGTACAAAACAAAGTTGTTATTTCAAGTGCAGTTGCTTACAATACAAAAATCAACATGGAAGACTTCCCTTGCTATAGCCTACGTACAATTAACAGTATCGATATCAACTACTTTAAAAAATTAAACCGTACAATCAAATATATTGGTGAAGCAGTTGTAAATCACACGGGCTATGAAGCATACGTAATGCCAAATGCATTAGCAAATGATACAGTTGAAGCAAACGTAAATAGCAACTTCAATATTGCAACATTATATGGACAAAGCATTGGTCCATTAAAATTCTATGGACAAGGAGCTGGTAAATTACCAACAGCTAATGCAATTGTTCAAGATATTCTTGATATTCAATCACCAATTGGTTCATTGATTGATTTCAGCAATAAGCTTGCTTACCAACCAACTCAAGAAAATGTATATGTCATTCGTAGTACGAATACAGTCGATATGACAAACATTGAAACAAAAGAAGAATTTGAAGGACAAACTTACTACACAACAAAACCAATGGTTGCATCAACTTTGGTAGAACTTGTAAAGTCGATTGACGATAGTCAAGCATTTGTCGCGAAACTAGCGGCGTTTAAGGGGTAACATATGATCAAAATTGTAAAATTTGGGGGGAGCAGTGTTGCAAGTGCAACACAGTTTCAAAAAGTAAAAGGAATTGTTCAAGCCGATGAAAGCCGTCGTTTTGTTGTTGTTAGTGCAAGTGGGAAAGCAAATAAAGACGACAATAAAATTACCGACTTATTATATTTATGTCACGCACATTTAAAATATAATATTTCTCCTGAGCCAATCTTCAACATGATTGAACAACGATTCTTAGAAATCAAAAAAGAATTACAACTACAATATGATATTCAAAAGGATTTAGATGCCTTACGCAAAGAACTCGTAAAAACCATTGATGTGGACTATTTAGTCAGTCGTGGAGAATACTTAACTGGATTACTGATGGCTGAATACTTAGACTATCACTTCGTTGATGCTAAAGATATCGTATTCTTTAATTACGATGGAAGCATTGACTATCCAAAAATCAAACAAGCCTTCGAAGAACTTGTTGTGGAATATCCAAAACTTGTGATTCCTGGTTTCTATGGTTCATTACCTGATGGAACCATTCGCATCATGTCTCGTGGTGGTGGAGATGTTTCTGGAAGTATTATGGCAAACGTCGTCGATGCAGACGTATATGAAAACTGGACAGATGTATCTGGAATTCTTAAAGCAGATCCACGCATCGTAAAAAATCCAAAACAGATTGAAATCATTACATATGCAGAACTTCGCGAATTAAGTTATATGGGAGCTAGTGTATTACATGAAGAAGCCATCTTCCCTGTTAAACACAAAAACATTCCAATTCACATTTTAAATACAAATGATCCTGAATCAAAAGGAACCATCATTGTTAACCAAGTTGATGATTCAAAAGATACAACAAGTACAATTACTGGTATTGCTGGAAAAAAGGATTTCTCAATTATTACAATTAAAAAATCTCATATGTCTACAGAAGTCGGAACGATTCGTCGTGCTTTAGATGTTATTGATAAATATGGATTAAGTGTAGAACACTTACCTACTGGGATTGATTCATTTTCAATCGTTTTAGAAAGTGCTCCATTAAAACCAATTTTGTATGATGTACTTGTACAAATCAAAGAAAAATGTAAAACAAGTGACATTCATGTTATGGATAATGTTGCCTTAATTGCAACGGTTTCACGTTTTATGAAAAGTAAAACCGGAATGTCTGGACGCCTGTTTACAACACTTGGTAAAAAAGGAATCAACATTTCAATGATTTCACAAACAAGTGATGAAATGAATATTATTGTGGGTGTACATAATGATGACTATGGTCGCACAATTGATGCGATCTACGAAGAATTCGAGGGAGAGTAAAATGAAAACATATAATGTTGCTATATTAGGTGCAACTGGAGCAGTTGGTCAAGAAATGCTAAATGTTCTTGAAGAACGTGACTTTCCAGTTAACGAACTACGTTTACTTGCTAGTAAACGCAGTGTCGGAAAAGAAATGACATTCAAAAATCAGACATATACACTTCAAGAAGCAAATGAACATGCATTTGCAGGAATGGATATTGTACTTGGTGCTGTTGAAAATGATGTTGCAGAAAAATTATTACCCTACGCTGTAAAAGCGGGTGCTCTAGTTATTGATAACTCTAGTGCATACCGCCTTGATGAAAACGTGCCACTAGTTGTACCAGAAGTAAATCCTGAAGACATTAAAAACCATAATGGAATAATTGCAAATCCAAATTGTTCAACGATTATTGCACTTGTTGCTATTAATGCATTACATGAATATGCAGGTGTTGAAAGTATTGTTGCTAGTACCTACCAAGCAGTTTCTGGTGCAGGTAATCCAGGACAAGCTGAACTCGAAACGCAAGTACAAGAAATTCTTGAAGGAAAAGAAGTTCAACCAAAAGTATTTGCTTACCAAATTGCATACAATGTAATTCCACAAATTGGTGGATTTGATGAAAATGGATATACAAGTGAAGAGATGAAGATGCAAAATGAAGGTCGTAAAATCTTGCATCACGATGATTTAAAAGTTACTTGTACTTGTGTTCGTGTACCAGTTATGCGTTCACACTCTGAGTCATTAACCCTTACATTTAAAAATGATATTGATGTTGCTAAAGCAAAAGAATTACTAGCAAATGCGAAAGGGGTAAAGCTTGTTGATAACCCACAAGAAAACCAATACCCTATGCCACTTGATTCAAGTAATCAAGATTTAGTATATGTAGGTCGTATTCGTAAAGATTTAATGAGAGATAAAGCATTAACGCTATGGTGCTGTGGAGATCAAGTACGTAAAGGTGCTGCCACAAATGCTGTCCAAATCGCCATTGAATATGTAAAACAAAACGCTTAGATTCAAATGAATCCAAGCGTTTTTTCATTACTGTTGTTTTTTATGTTTCACATATGTAATGAAACCGGTCGATGTAACTAGTAACAATACTACCCAACCATATACACGCTGACTATCTGCGGTTTCTGGAGGTTGTTTTTCTATTTGCTCTATTTGTTCTGTTTGTTGATGAACTGGTACATCTATGGCATCTACAACAATTGTATCATCAACCTTTTCAACCAGATCAACCTTTTTCCACTGCGCATAAAGTGTAGTTGCTCCATCCATTACCAAGGTATCGTTTGCTTTGTAAGATGATCCACTTCCATCTTTTTGCGTATTCCAATGTACAAATTCATAGCCATCTTTACGCAAATCTCCATGCGCTAATACATGTATACTATTTTGTTTGGCATATGGACCACTGGCATCAACTGGCACTTCACCTGCTGTATGACCATTACCATCGTACAGTACATCATATAACTGGTCTTCTTGCCAAACAGCATAAAGCGTAATGTTTTCTTCCAAACAAGAAATTCGATTTCCTGGTGTATATACCAAATCACCCAAAGTGTCATTTGCCTGTTTTGACCAACCAACAAATTGATATCCATCTCTAACAATTTGTAGATCATGTACACCATCTAATATGGTTTTCCCTTGGTTGATACAAGAAATGTAATAGTAGGTATGAATGCGGTTATCTTGCAATGCATCTGGTTCATAGTATGCATCACCTATACTCGTTTCTAGGGCTTGCAATTGGTAGTTTCCACCATTTGCATCATACTTTACCCAAGACTGTTCAATGGAACCGGCATCTGCAATTCCAATACGTTGATGATTTCTTTGATCAACCTCAACTTGTTGAATCATTGGTGTCACTTCATCTGCTTGACCTTCTGGTTTAATTGGTAACGTTGGTATAATTTCACTACTGAGACTTGCACCAGCAGTCTTTGAAGAATGATTGGTGGTTAGCGTTGTCGGATAGTTACCTAAGATAGTATGTTCTTGAAAGTTTGCTGCAACACCATTATCAATTCCAACGTTTCCTCCAAGATCTTCAAGTGTCGTTGCTTTTTGTCGAATGTTGGCAAATGTTGGATCACTTGCAACATTTCCAACGAATAGATTGTTGCGATAACGCCCACCAGAAGTGTTGGTTGCATATCCAGATCCACCAATCGCACCAGCTGCTCTTTTTGCTTGGTTATAAGCAAATGTATTATGTTCAAATACAACAAGTGCATTTCTTCCTTGAAGTAAACCACCATTTGCATAAATTTGTACGGCTCCTCCTGAATATGAATCATTACTTGCACCTTGGGCAACATTTCGATAGAATGTGTTGTTTTTTAGCATAATATTCTCACTCATATTATCGTTGGTTTGAATAAGAATGGCACCACCATCATCACCAGCAACATTATGGGCAAACGTATTGCCTTCAACGGTTAAACTAGCTGTATTGACGATATTAAAAACTGCTAATGCACCACCATCTGCTAACTTCGCTTTATTACCACTGACGTTTTTTACCGCTTCATTACCAACAAAGTAATTATCACGGATTTGAATTGCTGCACCAGCGAGCGCTTGATTGATGCATACTGCACCACCTTCACCACCAAACGATGCATTACCAACTGCAAGGTTCTTGTTGTTTCTAAACAACGAATTCACAATCGTTAAAGTTCCTCTAAAACTTGTCGCACTAATCGCTGCACCTGAATAGCCAGGCATACTTTGTGAGTTTTCCATAAATGAACACTGTTCAACAGTTACTTGTGCATCTGATACACCCAAAAGTACTGCTCCACCATCTTGCAAATGTGTTCTACCAATAAACTCCATTTGTCTAAGCGTAATTGGAATGTTTGTAAGAATACGAATGGCTTGCTTTTGACTAGCCGCTGTAAAGTGTAGATTTTGAAGAATCAGCGGTTTTGAACCTTGTCCACTTATCGTCATCGTGTATTCACCAATTGCAACGCCATTTCCTTCAACAGTCACTTGTTTATCTCCAGGTTTGCTAATTGAAAAATCTGCATCAACCGTAAAGTTTTTGGCAAGTGTAATGATATCTTGATCAGAAGCATTTTGTAATGCCTGTTGTAATTCTTGAACATTGGTAACTTCTATTGATGTTGCATTATTTACTTGCATATTTTTTGTAAACGTACGCGTAACATCACCATTAGTTATTAAATGATTTGTGATTGTAGTATCCTGCCTTGTAATCTTTGTTTCCTTTGCAAATACGGGTTGTGTTGTCGATAGAATAGCTGCCAAAACCAACAATACAACGTTTATTACTTTGATTCTCAGTTTCATGTATGACTCCTCCTTAATTATATGTCATATCTTGAATCACTCGTAATAAACACTTTGCACATACACACGTTTTTGGATAGTTGTTGTTACTTACCTCCTTCTTGATTTGTCATAACTATCTCATCACTATTGTTCTTATATATCATACACTACTATATAATTAATATAAAATCATCAAAAGTGCTCGGGAAAATGATACCGCTTACAGGTCATGCCTTTACGCAAAAAAAAACGCTAGAGTCCATTGGAATCAAAGCGTTCTTTTTCATTTCAAGTCTTATCTAATTATTGTTGTTCGAACATGTCTTTTCCAACACCACAAACTGGACATACATAGTCTTCTGGTTCAGCGTTGAAATCAGGTCCATCGTACACGTATCCACATACTGTACAAACCCAGCTTTTGTCATCTGCCATAATAATCCTTTTCCTCCTTATTTCTTACTAACTAAATTATATACAACATCATACATATAATCCAATGAAATGCACGGCAATACTCAATAAATATTTAACTGGTAAAAGAAAAAAGCCGCGATGCGACTTTTTACGGCGCTTTTTCTTAATGTGTGGGTGTGGTATTACTATTACTTAATGTGTGGTATTTTTTGAGGCACCATTACTTAGTGTGTGGGTGCCCCTTTTT
>NZ_SODD01000020.1 GCF_004365815.1 Breznakia blatticola | reverse complement strand
TAAATATAGAAAGGATAATTAAATTCGACTTTCATAAGGTGCTGTTGGTTGAAATAATGTGACTACGTTTGGTTAGAATAAAGCGCCGAAGCACAATAAGTCCATTCTCCATAATTCCTGCTCGCAAGAATGAACGAATCAAATGTAGTACTTCTTTTTCATTCACTCGCTCTCTAAGTTTTGAGATTAATTTATCATGATTTACTGTATCAAAATATTTTTCGATATCCATATCTATGACCCATTCATACCCCTCGTTAAGACTATCAAGTACATTCTCCATTGCATCGTGTGCACTTCTTCCCATGCGAAAACCGAAACTATGTTCACTAAAACATGGTTCATAGATTCCACTAAGTTTTTGTGCAATTGCTTGTTGAATAACTCTATCTACTACTGCGGGTATCCCCAATGGTCTTTGTTTACCATTTCCTTTTGGTATATAGACTCGTCGTACTGGCATTGGTTTGTATTTCATTTGCATAATGGAGTTAATAATTTCTCTTCCATTCTCTTTGAAATAACTATCAATTTCACTCACATTCATCTTATCGATTCCTGGTGCGCCTTTGTTACTTTTGACTTTCCTAATTGCCTTTTCTACATTTTCTTTAGTAAACATTTCTTCAATTAATCTCATTCGCTGTTCCTCCTCTACTTGTAGATGTATTCAAAATCATCCCCATTACTTTCCCAATCAGTGATTACGTTTCACCTTTCCTTGGTATTCTCATTTTCGGACTATTTGAACATTGCTCATAGTGATTCACACTATACATACATTAAGTCCTTCATTGTCTAGGCATGACAACTACTATGACCTCAGCTGACTCCTTACGATAAACCTTTTTCGACCGACCCATTTAACGATTACTGTGTTAAAGCTTTCGTACTTATTCGTCCGTAAGGTATCCCAGGGTAAGATACATATCTTTTTCACTTTCACAACCTCTTGATTTACTGTCTTGGTTTACGTTTACCCTTTGGACTTCGGTTTGATTTGCACCCTTATCCACCATTTAGCCTTATATCAAGTTTCTGTTCGTAGGCTCGAAAGACTTGCTTCCCCACTTCCTTCACCCCGTCGTCACCGACTTCGGCTTGTGGTTCGCTACGCTTAGCGGTAACACCTGCGGTTGGACTTTCACCAACTAGATATGCACCATGCCTGGCACACAAATAAAAACAACACCAATTTCTTGATGTCGTTTTCAAACCTATTTTCTTTGCATCGAAAACGTATTGGTATTTTCATGATATGTGATTGTACACGAAAATAATTCTTCCATGTTTTCTAAAGACAAATACTCTTTTGAATTTGGTAAATATGTCTTCTCATTATTGAAATAATAGTAGAGACCTTTTTTATCTGCAAATGAGTCATCGATGATGTATGTATTTCCATCAATTTCATAAACTGTATACGAGACAAGTGAAGAACCAAAATCTTTTTCAAGTTTTTGATATTTCTTGTAGTTTTCCTTATCTTCATCTAGACATATACCTGAACAGTTACTTGGATATTCGATTACATAATCTAGTCCAGCAACAAAATGATAAGCAGTCGTAATATTGCTACCAACTTTTAGGACATATTGTTGATCTTTTTGATCAAAGCAGATACTTGTTTTTCCACCAGCATCATTTATGATACAAACATTATCAGTTAATGAAGATATGCTAATTCCTGCAACTTTATTCACTGTAAAATCATTGGTAGGTATCTTCACATCATTTTCTAGATAGTAGCTTCCATCTTTATCGTAAAAATCATAACTAAAATGATATATATCGCCATTATACGTAATCGTATAATCTTGATTTGTTCCTGCAATTCCATAACCTAAATGTTCGTTATACTCAATTTCCTGAAAGATTTCAAATAGTATCCCATACGTGACATCTTTAGATCCACTTAGTGTATATCGTTTATATGAATCATGATATTGAATGTGAACTTCTTGAGTTTTATCTCTTGCTTCACTTAACTTCGAATTTGGAATACTTGTATCTTCCAAACGATATTGCACGATTTTTTGCACATATGCAGTTTGTATTTCTTCACTTGTTATTTTTGTATCTAAATCTTCACGCATAATATACACATCAGGAAATAGATGTTTGAATGCATCCTTTTCATATTGCAGTTTTACAGGAATATTTGCTCCCTTAGGCAGACCTTCATTTACTTGTGTATATATTCGCTTGGCATAATCCACCTTATTTTCAATTTCATGATATGCAGTATACATCATATAGATAGATGTATTTGATTCATCTACATATGCTTGTTCACTTAACAAGTTTTGTTTTTGCTGTTCAAGTTCCCATTTTATACTTACATCTTTGTAGTCATCATCCAAAATGTATTCACAGCCACTTCCTGCACAACCAAATAGTCCACCACTTGCCTTATGACTTGTGACTTGTATTTGTAAGTTTTTACGTTTCTCTGGTGTGAAGGTATAGATGATTTCATTATTTACTTTATCTTCACTTACATATGTAAATGTTTCGTCATATGCATCTTTTAAATATGACAGTGCTTCTTCTTTCGTATAGTGCTCTTCTCTTCCTTTGTCACACCCTGTAATCATGACAAGTAATGCACACACCACACACAGTATCCATTTTTGTTTCATTTTCGTTCCCTCTACACTTTATTATAGCGAAAAATATGCAAATACGAAATATCTTTAGTATTCCATACAGAAAAAAAGCCGCTTGCGCGACTTTTTAGATTTTGTGATAAGACTAAAATTATTTAATAATTTCAGTAACGTTTCCAGCACCTACTGTACGTCCACCTTCACGAATTGAGAATTTAGTTCCTTGTTCGATCGCGATTGGCGCAATAAGTTCAACGCTCATTTCTACGTTATCACCAGGCATAACCATTTCAGTTCCTTCTGGTAATGTGATTACTCCAGTAACATCTGTAGTACGGAAGTAGAATTGAGGACGGTAGTTAGAAACGAATGGTGTGTGACGTCCACCTTCTTCTTTTGAAAGTACATATACTTGTGCTTTAAAAGTAGTGTGAGGAGTTACACTTCCAGGTTTACAAAGGATTTGTCCACGAACGATTTCGTCACGGTTAACCCCACGTAATAATGCTCCAATGTTATCTCCAGCTTCAGCGAAGTCAAGAAGTTTACGGAACATTTCGATTCCAGTAACAACTGTTTTCTTAGTGTCTTTAATACCAACGATTTCAACTTCTTCGTTGATGTTTAATTGTCCACGTTCAACACGTCCAGTAGCAACTGTACCACGACCTGTGATTGTGAATACGTCTTCCACTGACATAAGGAATGGTTTGTCAGTTTCACGAGTTGGATCAGGAATGTATGCATCTACTGCATCCATAAGTTCTGTAATTTTTCCAACCCAAGCTTCTTCTCCTTGAAGTGCTTTTAAAGCAGATCCGCGGATAACTGGAGCGTTATCTCCATCGAAGTTGTATTCGCTTAATAATTCACGAACTTCCATTTCAACAAGGTCAATTAATTCTTCGTCATCAACCATGTCACATTTGTTTAAGAACACAACGATTTTTTCTACACCAACTTGGTTAGCAAGAAGGATGTGTTCACGAGTTTGTGGCATAGGTCCATCTGTAGCAGCAACAACTAAGATTGCTCCATCCATTTGTGCAGCCCCAGTGATCATGTTTTTTACGTAGTCGGCGTGACCTGGGCAGTCAACGTGCGCGTAGTGACGTTTTTCTGTTTGGTACTCAACGTGAGCCGTGTTAATTGTAATTCCACGTTCTTTTTCTTCAGGTGCTCCATCAATTTGGTCATAAGCTTGTGCTTCAGCGTTTCCTGTTTTTGCTAATACGTTTGTAATAGCTGCAGTTAATGTTGTTTTACCGTGGTCAACGTGACCAATAGTCCCAATATTAACGTGAGTTTTCGATCTATCGAACTTTTGTTTAGACATTTTTCATTTCCTCCTAATTTTAAGTACATTTAAAAATATCGAATTTTCGTTATCCTTTATCATTTTAAATCATGTTACTAAGAAAAGCAATATGTTAAAACAATAAATCAATTGCAAGAAAGATTACGCAGCAGCGCGTTCTTTCATGATTTTTTCACTAATGCTTTTTGGTACTTCAGCATAGCGAGCAAACTTCATTGAATAGTTACCACGACCTTGTGTAAATCCACGTAAGTCAGTAACGTATCCGAACATTTCAGAAAGTGGAATACTTGCTTTAACTGAAATCGCATTTCCTCTTTCTTCTTGACCATCGATCATACCACGACGAGAGCTAACGTCTCCCATAACTGATCCAAGGTATTCAGATGGTGCAGTAACTTCAACTTCCATGATTGGTTCAAGTAAGACAGGATCACATTTCTTAGCAGCTTCTTTAAGTGCCATAGATGCAGCGATCTTATATGCCATTTCACTTGAATCGACATCGTGGTAAGATCCATCGAATAATGTTGCTTTCAAGTCAATAACTTCGTATCCAGCTAACATACCGTTGTGTAAAGCAGCTTCAACCCCTTCACCAACAGCTTTGATGTATTCTCTTGGAACTGATCCACCAACTGTTTTATCTTCGAACTCAAATCCTTTGTCAGGGTTTGGTGCAAAGCGAATCCAAACGTGTCCATATTGTCCACGTCCACCTGATTGTTTAATGTATTTCCCTTCACATTCTGCTTCTTTGCGGATTGTTTCACGGTAAGCAACTTGAGGTGCCCCAATGTTTGCTTCTACTTTAAACTCACGTTTCATACGGTCAACGATGATGTCAAGGTGTAATTCCCCAACTCCAGCGATGATTGTTTGTCCCGTTTCATCATCAGTGTATGTTTTGAATGTTGGATCTTCTTCAGCAAGTTTTGCAAGAGCAAGTCCCATTTTGTCTTGGTCACCTTTTGATTTAGGTTCTACCGCAACACGGATAACTGGCTCTGGGAAGACCATTGATTCAAGAACGATTGGTGCGTTTTCTGCACATAGAGTATCTCCAGTAGTTGTATCTTTAAGACCAACAGCTGCAGCGATATCTCCAGCATAAACTTCAGAGATTTCTTTACGTTCGTTTGAGTGCATTTGAAGAATACGTCCGAAACGTTCTTTTTTACCCTTCGTTGCATTCAATACGTAAGTTCCACTTTTTGCTGTTCCTGAGTACACACGGAAGTAAGATAATTTACCTACGAATGGGTCAACAGCGATTTTAAATGCTAACGCACTAAATGGTGCACTATCACTTGATTCACGTACTTGTTCTTCACCGTCTGGTGTAACACCTGTAATTGCAGGTACATCAACTGGTGAAGGTAAGTATGCAAGAACTGCATCAAGAAGTAATTGAACCCCTTTGTTTTTGTATGCAGATCCACATAATACTGGGAAGAATTCACCAGTGATTGTTGCTTTACGGATTGCTTCTTTTAATTGTTCAAGAGATGGTTGTTCTCCTTCAAGAACCATCATCATCATGTCATCATCAAAATCAGCAACTGTTTCTACTAATTCTTGGTGTAATGCTTCACATTTGTCTTTTAAATCAGCAGGAATTTCAATTTCTTCAATATCTGTTCCTAAGTCATTTGTGTAGTTATAAGCTTTCATTTCAACGATATCAATGATACCAGTGAAGTTAGCTTCTGCCCCAATTGGGAATTGGATAGGTGCAGTTTTTGCTCCTAAACGATCCTTAATTGTGTTTACACTCATTTCGAAGTCTGCCCCTGTTGCATCCATTTTGTTACAGAATACAATACGAGGAACTCCATAAGTTGTTGCTTGACGCCAAACAGTTTCTGTTTGAGGTTCAACCCCAGCTTTTGCATCAAGAACAGTTACAGCACCATCTAATACACGTAGTGAACGTTCAACTTCTACAGTGAAGTCAACGTGACCCGGAGTATCGATAATGTTAATACGGTGACCTTTCCAGTGAGCTGTAGTAGCCGCACTAGTAATTGTGATCCCACGTTCTTTTTCTTGTTCCATCCAGTCCATTGTAGAAGCTCCATCGTGAGTTTCTCCAATTTTGTGGTTTACCCCTGTATAGTACAAAATACGTTCTGTACAAGTAGTTTTTCCGGCATCGATGTGAGCCATGATACCGATGTTACGAGTGTTTTGTAGACTAAATTCGCGAGCCATATAAATAACCTCCTACCAACGGTAATGAGCAAACATTTTGTTTGCTTCTGCCATTTTGTGGATATCTTCGCGTTTCTTAACTGAAGCTCCATTTCCTTCAGCTGCATCCATGATTTCAGCAGCTAATCTTTGTTCCATTGTTTTTTCGTTACGTAAACGAGCGTAGTTTACGATCCAACGAAGTCCTAATGTTAAACGTCTTTCAGCAGAAACTTCAACTGGTACTTGGTAGTTAGATCCCCCAACACGGCGTGCTTTAAGTTCTAACATTGGCATAACGTTTTCTAACGCAGCTTCAAATACTTCCATTGGTTTCTTTTCTGTTTTTACTTCGATAATATCGAATGCATTGTAAAGAATTGTTTGAGCAACTCCTCTTTTCCCATCTACCATGATCTTATTAATTAAGCGAGTAACTAATTTCGAGTTGTAAATTGGATCGACCAATACATCACGTTTAGGGACATGTCCTTTTCTAGGCATAGTATTTCCTCCTTCTTCTTAGTTTGCGACTATTTCGCTTTTGGTTTTTTCGTACCGTATAAAGATCTTGATTGATTACGGTCATTAACTCCAGCACAGTCAAGTGTTCCACGAACGATGTGGTAACGTACCCCTGGTAAATCCTTAACACGTCCTCCACGGATAAGCACAACACTGTGTTCTTGAAGGTTGTGACCGATTCCACCGATGTACGCAGTTACTTCCATTCCGTTTGATAAACGAACACGAGCATATTTACGTAATGCAGAGTTTGGTTTCTTTGGCGTCATTGTACCAACACGAGTACATACTCCACGTTTTTGTGGTGCAGCTTGTTTTGTTGGACGAGAACGTAAAGAGTTGTAACCTCTGTTTAAAGCAGGTGATTTTGTAACCCAAACTTTGTCTTGACGACCTTTTCTTACTAATTGATTAATAGTAGGCATAATTTCTCCTTTCAAATCTAAGCACACATTTCCGGGTGTGCCATCCTTTGGCATAATAAATGTTCCATCACTGGAACCCACTAGCTTGTTCATAATATAACAATCCAGTGTATCTTGTCAACGATTTTTTCAAAAAATGCGCGAATGGACAATTCTCTTATCCACGTCGCGCTTTTCTTATCTAATTTCTAGAATGTAACGACTGCAAGCACTATCAATAATGCAAACGTTGCAAGTGCCACAAATCCATATAGGATGCTTGCTTTCCATGCTTTGATTTGTACGATATCTTCTTCTTTTGTTGCTTCAGTTAATCCAAGAACCTTTTGCGGAGATGTAGATATAATTCGTCCAATTTGACGAAATGCATTTGCTCTACGCTTCGCTGCTGAATATGAATATAAGTCCGTACTTAATCTTCGTGCAACTGCTGCATTCACTGACCAGTTACGCCACGGTATTGCCCAAGCTAAAATATTTAATATTAAACAAATAATATTTGCTACATTCAATTTCCATCCTTCGACAGCTTTTTGCACTTCATACGTTACCTTACCTGTAAAGTTTAACTCATCTAAACTATCATTTATCCACGTTCTATATTCGTGTGTATCAGTTTCATATGTTTCATCTAATCCACTATGCACAATATCCATCGCTTCACTTTCATCCATATCTTTATCAAACGCATAGATTATATTTGCTATAATCTCATTTGCGTGCTTTGTATTTGCTTCATCAAAATAGATAGTGGCATCAAAAACGGAATGGTTTATTTTACTTACTGACACATTGATACCATTATCATAATAATACTCAATTTCTTTACCATGATCTTCGATTGTATATGAATCAAACTTAGGTAAATCAAATGAAGTTGCATAATCTGATTCATTGTATCTTTCTGTAAATGTATCCAGTTGAACTGCTCCCTCAGCTTTTCCTGCATTGTTTTTTTGGAAAACAACAAAACCTAATGTACATACCGAAACAAGCATACATACAATCGCAATATACAAACTCACTTTGGGTAGTGGTGCATGTATATTGTGTTCTTTACATATTTCATTAACTTTAAACATAATTTCCCCTTTACGTAAACGTGTTTTAGTATATCACAAGTAGTTAAGTTGTATCCATACTTGTTTATTAAAAAACAACTGTCGAATAATTACAGTTGTCTTAAATTCATTCTATATACATGTTTGTTGCTTTGGACTTTCTACAAGGTGATGTAACCACTTTTTCTTTTTGATGCGTTTAAAGCCTAATACCAAACGAACAAATTGTTCTAGTTGAGCAAGTACAATTACGAATACGATATTGTTTATCGAGAAGCCATAAATTAGTACAAAGGTAATTGCAATCCCTACTGTCCACATGATGACTGAATCTAGAAATGCTAAATATTTACTTTCCCCACCAGCACGAAGTGTCGCAAAAATAACAACATTGAAAAAACGGAATGCTACACGAATAGAAAGTGCGCGTATAATTGCAATTGCTAAATTGACATCTGCAGGATTTGATAAGTGATATATCGCTACAATATTTGGTGCAAAAACAATCACTCCTAAAGCAACTCCAAATGCTAATACAAAAGCAAGACCAAAGAAGTAATCTACTACTTTTTGGGCATAATCATAATTCTTCTTTCCAAGTTCAAAACCAATTAGTGAAGTAGCTGATGAGGAAATCGCACTAACCACTGTATAAAATACTTGAATGACTCGATCCCCGATGTAATAACAATCCATCACGCGTTTACCAAAGTGTCCATACGCAATCACAAACATCGAGTTCCCAACACCAAATAGTGTTTCATTTACTACTAGTGGTGCAATTCCTTTGATTGTTGTAGTTACTATGTGCAATGGCATTGTAAATATATCTTTAACTTTTCCAAGAAAGGGTTGCTTTGTATAAAGTGAAATTCCGAGGTATAAAAGAAAGGCAAACCCTTGGCTTAACGTCATACTCATGCCAGCACCAGCAATACCAAAACCTAACATAAACATACACACATAATTTAGTCCTATTTTTACAACTAATGTAATCATACTTACCATTAGTGGAACATGTGTTTTTTGAACACTTTGGTATGCGTAAACAAAACTCATAATCAATGCAGTGAAAATAAATGAAAAGCATCCATACCTTAAATATTCAAATGCGGTTTCTATTACACTTTGATCACTTATGAATATCGAGAGAAAGCGTGTATTAAATCCTAGTGAAATACCAATCCACAATAATGCATTTAAAAAAACACATAATAAACTAAGCATAAAATACTGTCGCATCTCTGTAAGTTTTTTTGCTCCATAGGCTTGAACAATATATACATTAATTCCTGCAGCAATACCAAAGGATGCTCCTTGCATTAGTCCATCTACTTGTAATGCAGTCCCAATTGCACTAACCCCATCAAAAGATTGTGCCATCATAGAATCAATGATTCCACTAATACTTGTTGCAAAGGATTGAATTGCAATTGGTACAATTAGTCTTCCCGTTCTTTGATAAAAGAAGCGATCAGCAATAAATCTTCTCATCTTCCCCTCCATATTCATTTATAAAAGGGAAGCCTTGTGAACTTCCCTCATATGTTCTTAACTTAGCTAATGATTTTAGTAGTTATATTTCCACATGTATTTACGTTTACTTAATGGGTGATTTCTCATATCAGAAAGTAAGTTGTTGTAAACACCAATGATTCCACTGTAGAATAATGCATCATAGTATTCACTAACTTCACCCAAATCATTCATTCCGTGTTCTGCACCATCAATTACTGTTAAGTGGTGGTTGTATTGTGAAATGAAATCAATTGCACGATCATCTAATGCACGTGTTTTACCTGTTGATTTAAATAATAGGTATGCAGTATTTGGATCTGTAATTTCAAATGGTCCGTGGAAGAATTCACCTGTGTGAATTACACAAGAACTAATCCATTGCATTTCCATAAAGATACAAATACTTTGTTGGTGTGCTGCACTCCAAGCTGTACCACTACCCATTGTGTAAATTGTTTTATCGTCTTTGTAGTCGATTGAGAATTTAATCGCATCTGGAATTAAGTTCTCACGAGCTGCATTTAGAATTCCATCCATTTTTGACATTGCTAAAACCATTGCATCATATTGTCCACTTTGTTCAACTTGTTGACAAACTTCATATGCAATTGCTAGTGCGTATGCACCTTTTGTTTGTGCAAAATCATTGTCTACTCCATCTGTGAATTGAATAATGTAATCTGCTACGTCTTCCATTACAGTTCCTGTTTCTAATTGTAACCCCACAACTGTTGCACCTTTTTTCTTAGCTACACGTCCTGCTTCTACTGTTTCTGCAGTATTCCCACGACGAGATGCAATTACTACAATTGAATTTTCTGAAACTGATTTTGGTGTGTCGTACACGAATTCATTTGAAGAAATGTAGAAAGACTTAACATTCTTTGCTTCTTCTTGAATGTAATAGTGTGCTGGTTGGAAACACGCAAGTGATCCCCCACATCCAACAAAACTCACATTTTTAATTTCCTTTTTACTTAATACTTCTTCAATCATTTGTTTTACATTAAACATTTTCTTTTCTCCTCCTCATTCAATGTTTATATTGCTAAAATTCCAAAGTATTGGAATATAACACCAGCGACAAAACAACCCAGAATTACCAAGATTGGATTGATTCCTTTTTTTACAATCCAGTACATAATTCCTGTCATTGCAAGTGGTAACATCTTTGGTAAAATGTTGTCTAATAGTGGTTGCAATTGGAATGTCTCTCCATATGAAATTGGTGTTGTAATGTTTACTAATGAAGCAACCATCCCTCCGACAACAACAAGTCCAGCAACACTACATGCATACATAACTTTATCCATCAGATCACTTTCTGATATTTCACGTAATAATTCTTGTCCTTTTACATATCCTAGTTTTCCACCAAACCAAGTGATTGGAAAACTTACTGCAAATGAAATAAGCATGGCAATGATTGGTCCTAAAATCGAACCTTGTTGCGCTAACGAAATCCCAATACTCATCGCAATAATACGAACAGTTCCTTGGAATAAAGCATCACCAATACCTGATAATGGTCCCATTAATGCAACTTTTACGTTGTTCATAATTCTTGGATCAAATGTATCTGGGTGTTCGCAGTACTCTTCCTCCATCGCAGCTACGATACCCATTACAAATGAACCAAATTGTGGTGTGATGTTAAAGAATTCAAGTGAACGTTGATACGCTTCTTTTTTCTTGTCATCTTCATCAGGTTCACAATATAAACGATCTAATGTATTTGAAATCCCCCACATAAATGCAGTATTCATTTGTCTTTCATAGTTCCAAAGTGTTTGCATACACCATCCACCCCAGAAAAATTCTCTAGTTTTCTTATGTAAAGATGTATTCTTCTGAACCTCTAAACCTTTTTTACTCATAGTCTAACCCCCTTTTTAATCCAACTCATCTAATTCATCAACCGCACCAACAGTTACTGCTTGTCCATTACCATAACGAAGTTGGTAGAACAGTAATGCAAGTACAATTCCGATTACAGCAATTGCTGTTAAACCTAAACCAGAGTATGCAGAAATAACAAATCCAATTAGGAAAAACACACAGTTTTTCTTTGAAATCATTGTAGAAAGCAACAATGCAAACCCATAGAATGAAATAATGTTAGCCCCTAAACTTACTCCAGTCATAATGAACTCTGGTACTACCTCTAAAATTTGGTTAATTAATCCCTCTCCAAAATATACGGCAATAAATACCACTGCAAATGCATTGATGCAGTATGTTAATGGACCAAGAACAATATCTACAAATTTTGCTTTTTTATAGTTACTTGCTTCAACTGCACGGTCGATCATATGTGTTAAGTTCAAACGTACAACATCGAAGAATGTAACAACAAAACGGTCCAATACTGTAAGTGGTACTGCAATTGCAAGAGCAGTTTCAATATCAACTCCTGAACGAATAACTATCGCACATCCTACAATCGCACCTTTATTCATATCGAATCCTGATGCTCCAATTGACATCATCCCTAATGTAACCATTTCAAGTTGTGCACCGATAAGAAGTCCGGTTTCAAGGTCCCCCATTACCAATCCAACCAATGTACAAGTAATCAACGGTCTTTCAAAATTAAGTCTTCCTAATACCCTTGAGTCCAATTGCATAAAGACAGCAATTAGCCCAATAATAATTGATTGTAATAACATAATCTCTCCTTATAATCTCTAAAATTTAATACTGTCGACATCCAACACTTCACGTTTTGTCGTTGGCAGTTGTTGCATCACGACTTTTGTTCCATGTTGTAAAATACGCTTCGTATCCTCCAATTCCGAAGGGTTTAAATACACCACTTCAAAGACATGTGCTGAACCTTCTTTTTTCGTAATCCCACCATAGTTAATAACAGGCAATTTAGGATAGGCTTCGACAAAGTCTGCACAGTCTTTCGTGTTACCAAAAACCATAAAGATTACATCGCTTAACTTCTCAACTTTTGGCATTTTACTTAATGCTTCTTCAACTGAGAAAATATTCAATTTTACTCCTTGTGGTTTTGCCATATTGATTGCCATTTTTTGTAGATCGTCATGTGCTGCTTTATTATCAATTACGATAATTCGTGTCGCCCCCAAAAACTTCGTCCACGTGAATGCAACCTGACCATGTACAAGTCGGTGATCAATACGTACTTCTTTAATCATTTAGTTACCTCCTTTCTTATAAATCAGCATCCAAGAATGCTACTTCACCAATGTTGTCAAAATAATGTACGTTTAGTAATTCAGATTTGCAGCGCTCTTGAATATCTTCTTTTTCAAGTGTTTGTCCACTTAGCAATAAATCAATTAATAATCCTAAGTTCACATTTGAAATCAAGATAAAATCATAGAACTGTTTATGCTTAAAGAATTCATTGTTTACACTCCCACCAACCAAATCTGTACAAACAATTAAACGTTCATTTTCAAAATCAATACTGTCTAAATATGTTTTTGATGCCTCTTCAAGTGAGAAATTTTCCTCTGTGTAGCAACACATAATATCAAGATCTACATCGCCGACAATCAAAGAGATTGCACTTTGAATCCCTCTTGCCATTTCACCATGTGTTGCTAATAATACTTTTGTTTTCATATGTACTCCCCTACTCATCTAATAACTCATCATGCTTACTCAAACTATCTGCTTGAATAAAGTCATATAAATATGCAATTTCGCTAATTGGCATTTCCACGTTATAGCGTTTGCTTATTACTTGGAATGAATCTTTCACTCGTGTAATAAAATCTTCTTGTTCTTGCACAAATACATCAAGTTGTGCACGTTCCTTAATTTCAGATTTTGTAACCAAGCGTTCAATCAAACAACATACGTGAATATAAATTCCAATCAAAATATTTCCATTAAATTCCTGCTGTAATTGCATTTGTAAAATATCAATTGCTTCACTAACATTTGCTAGTAATATCTCTGGATTCAAAATCGTTAAGTAACTCACAACATTTTGTAAAGTGAAATTCTTTCGTAAGTTTCTTAATAATGTATTGAACCCATCCGCATCAAGATGCTTGTTTAACTTTTGCATAATCAAATCGATATGCTTTCCAGATATAATCTCTTCAAGTGCTAGAAAGTTATCTACCTCTTTATTTGGACTGCTTGTTCCTGTCACAAATAGCACATTACTTTTAGCAAACTTTTCATAAGTAGATCCTGTTGTGATTAATTGTGCATAGTCACATACTTCTAAATCCACATCAATATCTGAAGGTAAACTTACTGCAAATAAATCACGCATTCGTTGTGCTAAATGCACACCATCTTCTGCAGTAAACAAGATTGTGTCTTTCTTTTTACTTTCAATGATTGTGTAACTCGCTTTAGAATCATCGCTTACTTTTTCTAATATTGTTTCTATTTCATGTTTTTGCATGATTTCGTTTCCAACATTTAAAGCAAGTCGTGTTGATACATTGTTGATAACTCCCACTGTACAGTTGATCATTTCATTTAGACTTTTTCCTAGCTTTTCAAGAGAACCCATATCTACCATAACAATTACCTTGTTTTGCTTTTGTAAGTCAGATAATCGCTCAACTATAATCTCTTTGATTTCATCTACTGTAGTATCTAGTGGCATATCCACTGCATCAAAAACATAACTACTTAGTAATGTATTCACTGCATCTGCAATAGAAGATGCTGTCGAGTACCCATGACAAACAATCAAACCAAAGATGTCACGATGTGCTGCTTGTAAGTTGTAGTAATGAATGTGAATAACAATCATAATTTGCAACATTTGATTAAGTGGAATCTCTAAATTCATTTCAATTGTTTTGGCAATTTCACGCATGAGTCGATACTCATTAGCAAAATCATTTTTCAAACGTGCAATCGCTTTTTCAATTTCACTTTTATTTTTCGATTCCCATTCTTTTAATGACATCGTATACATGTCATCAATATATAGTAGCTTTGCTAGTGAGTTTGAAATGCGCACTGGCAAGTTAATATACTTATGTTTCCCAATTGCATCTAATACAAGTGCTAGTGAAGTTTCAATGTCTTGAATGGATTCAGGTTGAATCCGATGTTTGAAAGACAAGTACTCAATCAATAAATCGAATACACGTTTTGCATCATTCGATAATTCTTCGATTAAATTCTGCTTATCAAATAGTTTTAATATTTGTTCGAAGTAATCAAAGACAAATTCGATTTCATCACTTTTGCTGTAGTTTTCTACATCGATCATTACAACATTTTCATTTGATGTGATTTCTAGTGTTCGATATACATCTTTAGGCAAATGATAGGTATGAACATTTAAGTTACTTCCATCTTTATAATCTTGTAAGGCTCTTGCACACATTAATTGAATCGTAGAACGTAAGCCGATAAAGTTGTCTTCATACTCTCCACTTACAAGTGCACGTAAACATGCATTACTTAGAAAGATTTGTTTCTCAATTTTCTTTGCTTCATCTTTAAGAAAAGCAATAATCATCTCTTCTTTTTCTTCAATGCTTTTTTCTGCTAATGAAGGGGTTCTTACAAAGACTGGTATATTACGAATCAAAGTGTCTTCTAAGTAGTCTTCAGGATTTTTATCACTCAATAAGATTAAACGAACAATAGTTGATCGTGTTTTCGTATTCTTTTTACTTTCGATAATTCGATTCAATTGTTCCTGAAATAGTTGATCGCTAAACTGCAAGCGACTAATTACTAGTACAACTTCTTCATACTTATCGATTTCACCTGGTTGGTCACCATTTCCAAATAATTTCAATCTGGATTGAGCTACACTATTCTTTGATAACTCACAATGGATAAACCTTGTATTTTTACTGAACTGGGCATTTTTCATGTTCTTACGATAAATCTTTTCGACTAACGTTTTCTTCCCAGTTCCTTTTTCACCAAAGATAATCATTGGCAATCCTGATGGTGGATATACTAGACTTTCATTAATTTGTTTAATGATTGTAGATAGCGAACGTTTCGCACCTACAATATCCTCATATGCATCTTCAATAGTTGCATGCGTTTGTAAATAATCCTTAAACTCATCTAAATCATAAAATTCTAATTGCTCTAGTTTTATTCGATATTCTTTTTCAAGTGCTTCTTTATCTAAAAAGATCACTGGACGTGAATTGATTTTAATAATCAATCCTTCTTTGAATGCATCATTTAAGTAATAACTAGCTAAACTCCTTGAAACATTCATCTGTTCACTAATTTCATTCGCAGTAAAACTTATGAGATTCGTAAACACAAATTCTTTTGTACGTTGCTTTAATTCTTGTAGAATTACTTGTTTCGTATTCTGTGCCATTTAACCGTTTCCTTTCTCTCTTGTTTTCTGCTGTTACTGTGTACCCAAAAGATAAAACAAAAAAGAGATGAAGGTTATCTGTGTGTAATTTTTTTGCACTGTTCACAGATATTTCATCTCTTTTTTTCCATGTTAAACACAATTTGATATGTGTTAACACTATTTTACATGTTTATTTTTTCGACAACAGATATTGCTCAATATAGTCTTTTACCTCATATAAGGATTTTGCTATATGCATTGTCTGCTTTATTTGTATTTCTGTTGCTGGTAATATATCGGGTACCATAATACATGAAACATTCGCCCGATACGCTGCTTCTACCCCTAAATAAGAGTCCTCCAAAATAACCACATTTTCTTTATCAACACCAAATTGCTCTACGATTCGATTATATACTTCTGGGTCTGGTTTTCTTTTTGTTACCTCATCCCCACAAAGCATGTAACAAAACTCATGAAAAACATCGACCTTTTTTAACCGTTCTTCATTCAAAGCGGATATCGTTGATGTTCCAATTGCCAGTGGAATCTGATTTTCTTTTAGGTATGCAATCAACTGTTTTGCTCCAGGCTTTAGTTCCAATTCATTTTCTAAACGAATTTTTCCTGCTTCACGAACTTCCTGCAACAAAGCAAGTGGCTCTTCGATACCGGTTACTTCTTGTAATATGATATCTTCTACAACTTTTCCTGTATGGCCTATACACTTTAAAAATACTTCGCTTCCCAAATTTTTGACACCATGTTTTATCCCTATATCATGCCAAGTCTTTTGCCAAGTGCGTTCCGTATCAAGTAGTAAACCATCTACATCAAATATTACTAATTCCAATTTCATATCATAACTTCGGTTAAATAGTCACAGTAACAGTAACTTAAGTATATCATTGCTTTTTTTCTTAAACAATATTACATTCATCACAAAATGTACAAAAAAAGCAGAGTCCTTTCGAACTCCACTTTCATTCTATAATTCTGTTTCGCCTTCTTGAATACTTAATTCATCTTCAGCTACTGCAGCATCGATTGCTTCTGAGTCTTTTTCCAAAAGTTCTTTTGGCACAAAGCTCAATAGCTTATCTTCTTCATCGCTTTCTTTTGTGTTAGCAGCAATACGTTTTGCACGTAATTCTTCTGCTTTTTCATTAATTAAGCGAGTTGATTCACGATCTACATCAAGACCTGTTCCCGCAGGAATCATTTTCCCAATGATTACATTTTCCTTTAATCCAACTAAGTGGTCGCGGCTACCGTTAATTGCAGCATCCGTTAATACTTTTGTTGTTTCCTGGAATGATGCAGCTGATAGGAATGAATCTGTTTGCACAGATGCTTTTGAAATACCAAGTAGTGTTGGTCTAAACACTGCAGGGCGTTTTCCTGACAATAATACATCACGGTTAATTTTTGTAATCTTAGTTAATGAGATTTTTTCTCCAGCGATTAAGCCTGTGTCATTACCTTCGATAATTTCCACACGACGTAACATTTGGCGAATCATGATCTCAATATGCTTATCGGAAATATCGATACCTTGACTTGCATATACCTTCTTAACTTCTTTAAGAATGTATTGTTGTACATCTTGTACTCCAGCTACTTCAAGAAGTTCTTTTGGTGCTACTTGACCTTCAGTGATTTTATCACCAGCAGTTAAGTGCCAAGGAACTGCATGTCCTGGTTTCAAGTTCTTTTCGATTTGGTCACGTTCTTTCTTAGATGCTGGTTTCTCAATTAACCAAGCACGAAGTGTTTGCGTAGGACCAACTTTGTGAACAATTGATTCAGTTTCGTTTGCAATCGTTACTTCAATTCCACCGATACCTTCAAGTTGTTTAATTTCAACAATATCTCCAGTAATTTTCGCTAGAACTGCCGCACCTTTTGGTGAACGCGCTTCAAATAGTTCCTCTACACGAGGTAACCCTTGGGTGATATCTCCACCACCAGCAACCCCACCGGTGTGGAATGTACGCATGGTAAGTTGGGTACCTGGTTCCCCAATTGATTGCGCTGCCATTGTACCAACAGATTCTCCAACTTCAACAACTTCACCAGTTGCCATGTTACGTCCGTAACATTTTTTACATACACCGTGAACGGTTTGACATGTAAATGCTGAACGAATCATTACTTGTTTAACACCAGCGTCAACGATTTCTTGTGCTTTATCTTCATCCATGAATTCACCTGCATCAATAATTAATGCACCTGTTTCTGGGTGGAAGATTGCATCTTTTGTATAACGACCAACAAGACGGTCAAATAGTGATTCAACAACTGTATCTTGTTTACGGTCACGGATTTCTTCAACTAGGTAACCACGGTCAGTTCCACAGTCTTCTTCGCGCACAACAACATCTTGTGCAACGTCAACTAGACGACGTGTTAAGTATCCTGACTCGGCAGTTTTCAAGGCTGTATCGGTAAGACCTTTACGCACCCCATGGGTAGAGGTAAAGAACTCAGATACGTTTAATCCTTCACGGAATGAAGAATAAATAGGTACCTCGATTACACTTGGTTGGTAACCTGAAGCTGATTTCGATTGTGATGGACGAGCCATCAATCCACGCATACCAGCAAGTTGGGTAAAGTTACTATCGTTACCACGAGCTCCAGAAGTCGCCATCATGTTGATTGGGTTCTTACGAGCAATCGCAGCTTTAAATTCAATCAGAATGTTCTTTTTCACGTCATCCCAAAGTTTATTTAGTAGACGTTCCCATTCTTGCATTGTAAGTTTACCTTTTTTACGGTATTCCATAAGCTCTGCAGCTTTTTCACGACCGTAATCTACGTATTTTTTCTTGTTAGGGGCAACTTCAATATCCGCTAGTGATACTGTAATACCCGCAACTGTAGAATATTTAAATCCGTTGTTTTTGATCTCATCAAGAATTTCACTTGTTTCAACTGTCGAGTAGCGTTTGAACACTTGCCCGATAACAAGTCCTAAATCCTTTTTCTTCATTGCATCAACTGGTTCTAACCCAGCGATTACTTCAGGCATATTTGTTCCCATTGGGAAGAAGTATTTGTCTGGAGTTGCAACGAAGTTTTCTTCACTTACTTCGTTGATGTAAGGGAAGTCTTTTGGCAAGATATTGTTAAAGATAACTTTACCAACAGTTGTTACCAAGTATGAGTTGTTTTGTTCTTCTGTAAATCCTTCTTTTTGTAAAGAACGACCGTGAAGCGCAATACGTGTATGTAAGTGCACTTGGTTTGCTTCATATGCCATCATAACTTCATTGATGTTGTTGTAAGCATGACCTTCGTTGTCACCATATGCTTGCCATTTGTCAGCTTCTTGGTCACAACCTAGTGCTCTATATTCTGCACTTTCTGCGTAGAATTCTTCTTTTGTTTCTTCCATTGTTAAGTAGAAGTTACCAAGTACCATGTCTTGTGATGGTGTAACGATAGGTTTTCCATCTTTTGGACCAAGGATGTTGTTAGAACCTAGCATTAATACATATGCTTCAGCTCTTGCTTCTTCACTTAATGGAACGTGGACCGCCATTTGGTCACCATCGAAGTCCGCGTTGAATGCAGGACAAACTAGAGGGTGAAGACGGATTGCTCTACCTTCTACAAGTTTTGGTAAATATGCTTGAATACCAAGACGGTGAAGTGTAGGGGCACGGTTCAATAGAACTGGGTGTCCTTCAATTACATCCTCAACGATGTCCCAAATTCTTGGATCACCTTTGTCGATTAATTTTTCAGCAGTTTTATGGTTACTAGCGATTTCGCGGTTAACGATTTCATTAATAACATATGGTTTAAATAATTGAATAGCCATCTCACGAGGGATACCACATTGGTACATTTTTAAGTCTGGACCTACCGCGATAACTGAACGTCCTGAGAAGTCAACACGTTTACCAAGTAAGTTTTGACGGAAACGACCTTGTTTCCCTTTTAATGAGTGAGAAAGTGATTTTAATGCACGTCCTCCAGCTCCTGTAATTGGTTTACTACGACGTCCGTTGTCAATTAAAGCATCAACAGCTTCTTGTAACATACGTTTTTCGTTTTGTACGATAATTGCAGGTGTTCCAAGTTCTAATAACTTTTTCAGACGGTTGTTACGCGTGATTACACGACGGTAAAGGTCGTTAAGATCACTTGTTGCGAAACGTCCACCATCAAGTTGTAACATTGGACGTAAATCAGGTGGGATAACTGGTAATTCAGTCAGTACCATCCATTCAGGGTTGTTGTCAGAATTTCTAAATGCATTAACTGTATCCAAACGTTTAATAAGTTTGTTACGTTTTTCTCCTTGTGCACCTTCAAGTGCATCTTGGATTGCTTTATATTCTTTTTCAACATCCACTTGCTCAAGCAATACTTTTACTGCTTCAGCTCCGGTTTTTGCTTCAAACGCTCCAGCACCATATAGTGCCACGTTTTCACGATATTCTCTTTCCGAAAGAACTTTTTTGTATTCTAGCTTTGTATCTTTTGGATCCGTCACAATCCAAGATACGAAGTAAACTACTTCTTCAAGTTGTTTAGGTGTTACATCAAGTAACAACCCCATACGACTAGGGATACCACGTAAGTACCAGATGTGTGCAACTGGTGCAGCTAAAGAAATATGTCCCATACGTTCACGACGAACGCTAGACTTTGTTACTTCAACTCCACAACGGTCACAAATGACACCTTTGTAACGTACTTTTTTGTATTTACCACAGTAACATTCCCAGTCTTTGCTTGGTCCGAAGATTTTCTCACAGAACAATCCATCACGTTCTGGTTTTTGAGAACGGTAGTTAATTGTTTCTGGTTTTTTTACTTCTCCGTAAGACCACTCTAAGATTCTTTCAGGAGATGCTAAATTAATCTGAATTGACGAAAATTTATTTACACTCATCTTTTAGCCTCCTATTCAATCACGTCTAGTAAAGCTTCAAGCCCACTATCGCTAATTTCTTCTTTTACTTCATCACCGTGATCATGATCATCGGCTGCCATTTCTTCTTCTGCTTCAACTAATTGTTCTTCATCATCAATGTGAACATTTGCAAGTTCATCATCAAGTTGAGCAATTGTTACATCAGGGTTGTTGGCTTCTTGTCTACTATCTTTAGGTGCTTGTTCTTCTTGGTTATTGATATCTACCAATTCCCCATTGTCATCAAACATCTTTACATCGATAGCTAAGGCTTGCAATTCGTGAACAAGTACTCTGAATGATTCAGGAATACCAGCTTCAGGAATGTCTTTACCTTTGATGATAGCTTCGTACGTTTTTGTACGTCCTTGGATATCATCCGATTTGATTGTCAAGATTTCTTGTAATGTGTGTGCTGCTCCATATGCTTCAAGAGCCCAAACTTCCATTTCCCCAAATCTTTGACCACCATTTTGCGCTTTCCCTCCAAGAGGTTGTTGCGTTACTAATGAGTAAGGTCCTGTTGCACGTGCATGCAGCTTGTCATCAACCATGTGGGCAAGCTTAATCATGTACATAACCCCAACAGAGATTCTTTCATCAAATGGTTCCCCTGTACGTCCATCGTATAGTACAGATTTACCATCTTTAGTCATACTCGCTTCATCCATGATTCCACTTAACTCTTCGTTATCGATTCCATCGAATACTGGAGTTGAGAATTTTACACCTAATTTCTTAGCTGCGAATCCTAAGTGGATCTCAAGAACTTGTCCAATGTTCATACGTGAAGGTACCCCGAATGGGTTCAACATAATGTCAACTGGAGTTCCATCTGGCATATATGGCATATCTTCAATCGGTAAGATTTTAGAGATAACCCCTTTATTACCGTGACGTCCCGCCATTTTATCCCCTTCAGAGATTTTACGTTTTTGAACAATGTATACTTTTACAGTTTCATTTACCCCTGGAGGTAAATCGTGACCTTCACTACGTTTGAAGACACGTACACTATGTACGATACCATCTCCACCGTGAGGTACTTTTAAACTATTGTCACGAACTTCACGAGATTTTTCACCGAAGATTGCTAATAATAGTTTTTCTTCAGGACTTACTTCGCTTTGTCCTTTTGGTGTTACTTTACCAACTAGGATATCACCTTCTTTAACTTCCGCACCAACCATAACGATTCCGCGTTCGTCTAAGTTACGACAAGCAGCTTCACTTACGTTTGGAATATCGCGTGTAATTTCTTCAGGTCCTAGTTTTGTATCACGACAGTCAATGTCGTAATCTTCAATGTGGATTGATGTATATACATCATCACGCACTAAGCGTTCAGACATAATGATCGCATCCTCATAGTTATATCCATACCAAGTCATGTAGGCAATCGTAACGTTTTGTCCTAAAGCTAACTCTCCATTTTGCATAGAAGGTCCATCGACAATTACATCACCTTTTTCAATTTTTTCACCTTTTTGCACGATTGGCATTTGGTTAATTGAAGTACCAGCGTTTGAACATTCGAATTTTTTAAGTTTGTATTCGCGTTTTCCGCCTTTTTCACTTACAACAACACGTGTTGCATCAACAAAATCAACTACACCATCTTCTGCAGCAACAACTGCTGAACCAGAATCTTTGGCAATTTTGTTTTCGATACCTGTACCAACAAATGGACTTTGTGGCTTAATTAAAGGTACCGCTTGACGTTGCATGTTCGCTCCCATTAGGGCACGAGAAGCATCATCGTTTTCCAAGAATGGAATACAAGCTGTCGCTACCGAAACAATTTGTTTTGGACTGACATCGGCAAGTTCTACTTTTTCGCGTTCTGCCATGATCGTTTCACCATTTAATCTGGCAACGACTTGTTCATTAACAAGTAATCCATCAACAACCTCATTGGCTTGGGCAATAATGTAGTCTGCTTCTTCGTCTGCACTTAAGTACACACAGTCTTCGCTAACTTTTCCATCTTTTACAATACGGTATGGTGTTTGAATAAATCCATATTCGTTAATTTTTCCATATGTTGTCAAGTTTGAAATCAGACCGATGTTTGGTCCCTCAGGTGTTTCAATTGGACAAATACGACCGTAGTGAGATGAGTGAACATCACGTACTTCAAATCCAGCACGATCACGTGTTAAACCACCAGGTCCTAATGCTGAAATACGACGTTTGTTTGTAAGTTCAGCAAGTGGGTTTTGTTGGTCCATGAATTGAGACAATTGAGAACTCGAGAAGAATTCTTTAATTGCTGCTGTTAATGGACGAATATTTGTAAGTTTCTTTGGTGTTAATGTTTCAATTTCAGCAATTGACATACGTTCCTTAACCACACGTTCCATACGAGATAAACCAATACGGAATTGGTTTTGGATAAGTTCACCAACCGAACGGATACGACGGTTACCTAACATATCGATATCGTCATCTTCACCAATACCATACATGTTTGTTAATGTGTATGAGTATAGTGCATACATATCAGATACTGTAATTGTGTGTTTGTTTAAGAATGGATCGTTACCAATCACACTAACTGGAATGTTGTCTCCATTGTGAACAAGTACTTCTTGTACGGCACAACCAATTAAGTAAGCACGTACATTTCCTTTTTCAACAAGGGCACGTAATTCTTTTTCTTGTGCTTCACTCAATGTCGCAACTTTATCTTTTTGTGAGAAGTTATATGTAAATACTTCACCTTCAGAATCAGTTAAATCATTACCTTTTGCATCAACGATACGACCTAGTGTATATAGTGTTTGACCATATGCCATCACTGCTTTGAAGTTATCTTTTGTAATTGTGATTTCTTTAGCCATTAATCCAGCTAAGATTTCCACTTCGGCAACTTCTTCTTTTTGAAGTAATTCAACATCTTCTTTTGTTAATACTGTGTTTTCAAATAATGTAGTTTTCTTTAAATCTACATCGTAAGCTAATACACGTCCTACTAAAGCACTTGCATAGCTAACAGGCACACTTACCACATCGTTGTGGTAGAACAGTGTGTTATATGGGAATGCAGTAACATGCATTCCACGTTTCATTTCTTCACGTAATGCATCACGTACTGTACGATCTACAAGTGTTCCTTGTTTATGTAACACATTTCCATCTACATCAACGATGTCATGTGCTAAATAATTAGAGAACATGCGGTCTACAACTGATAATTTCTTTGACAGTTTGTAACGTCCTGCTTTTGTTAAGTCATAACGACGTGAATCAAAGAATTTTTGATTCATTAAGTTGATTGAACCATCAAGTGTAGGAATTTCATCCGCTCTTTGGTTTTCATAAATCGTCAACAACGCTTCTTGTGTTGTTGCTACTTTTTCTTCAAATAAAGTGTTTTCCACTTCTTCATATTGTCCGAAGTAAGAACCATATAGGTTTAAGTATAAATCTAAGTATTCTTTTTCTTCGTTATTTTCAGGCAATTCACTTACAAGTTTACGACCCATTGTATCTAAGAAAATACGGATTTGTTCAGAGTCATTAGGGTCAATGTTGTTATCTAAATCGACAGACATTCCAAGCGCTTTGAAAAGGATGGTACTTGCCACCTTACGTTTACGGTCAATCAATACGTTTAACAAACGACCACCTGTTTGTTTTTTGATGTCACTTTGGAATTCTAACCACGTTCCTCTTGAAGGAATTAATTCTGAGTGATATGTAGGACGCCCAGTTTTTTCTTCAACTCCAGTAGCAAAGTATGCTCCTGGTGAACGTACGATTTGTGAAACGATAACACGTTCCGCCCCATTTATGATAAACGTTCCTGTGTCTGTCATAATTGGGAAATCTCCAAGGAAAACATCCTCCTCTTTTGAAATCAATTCTCCAGTGTTAGGATCCTCAATTTCTAGTTCCATTTTTGCTTTCAATGAAGTTGCATAGTTGATTTCTCTATACATTGACTCTGAAGCATTGAATTTAGGTTCTTCGAATTCGTAATCAACGAAGTTCAACTTAATGTTTCCACTGTGGTTTTGAATTGGATAAATCTCATTGAAAACCTCTTGGATACCTTCGTTTTTAAACCAGTCAAAAGAGTCCGTTTGAATTTCAACTAAATTAGGTAATTCAAGATCACCACTAACTTTAGAATAATCTCTACGTTCAGCTTTTTTACCGATTTTTACAGTACGATATGTTTCTTTTTTTGCCATGAATGCCTTCCTTTCTTATGTATTTTAAAACGACGAAAAGGGCATGTAACCCCATCATAAAATTTTACTTTATTGCAATTTATTATATTACCAACACTTTGTCAATCTGTCAATCATTTATTTGAGTTTCTTACTTGACTTATATACGTAGAACCCCTTGTCTTTTGCCAGTAGTTGGCAATTACCAAATATCGACTCTACATACTTTTGCGCGCTTTTTGCACCATGTGATTTACGCATCACAAAATACAAACACCCATCATCCACTAAATGTGCATAACTATCAGCTAGTAATTTATAAACAACTTGTTTACCTGCACGTATGGGTGGATTGGTAATAATGCTTTCGAATCTTCGTTCATGTAAAGAATCAAAACCATCAGACTTTAAAGTCTCTACATCAACTTGATTCTTCTGCGCGTTTTCTTTTGCCAATTCGAGTGCACGATCATTTACATCAACCATCGTTACACGTGTTTGTGGATAGCGTTTTTTAAACAAGATTCCAACCGTCCCTAATCCGCATCCCAAATCAAGAATATCACCTTTGAATTCTTCATTTTCAATGCTTTCTAACAAGACTTTTGTACCTACATCAAGACCATCTTTACTAAAGACTCCATGGTCACTAATAAAGGTTGAATCAAAACACCAAAACCGGAAAGAGAATTCCTTCCGGTTAGATTTTGTATGTTTATTATCTTCGAAATAGTGAGACATCATACCACATCCTTTGGTGTTAATAAGTAAGATAATGTAAAATTATTTAACTTCTACAGCTGCTCCAGCGTCAACTAATTTAGTTTTGATTTCTTCAGCTTCAGCTACTGGAATGTTTTCTTTAATTACTGCAGGAGTAGCTTCAACTTTTTGTTTAGCTTCTAATAATCCTAATCCAGTAATTTCACGTACTGCTTTAATTACGTTAACTTTTGAAGCTCCAACTTCTGTGATTGTTACAGTAACTTCTGTTGGTTCTCCAGCAGCAGCTCCGTCATCAGCAGCAACTACAGCAACTGGTGCAGCAGCAGTAACTCCGAATTCTTCTTCGATTGCTTCGATTAGTTCGTTTAATTCAAGAATTGTCATCTCTTTTAGAGAAGCAATTACGTCATCTTTATTTAATTTAGCCATGATAAATTTTCCTCCTATATGTTATTTTATTAAGCTTGTTCTTGTTCTTGTTTTTGGTCACGCACTGCTGATACAACACATGCGAAGTCTCTAATAGGTGCTTGTAAGCAACTTAAGAACATAGAGATCATACCATCGCGGTTTGGTAGTTTTGATAGTTTTGTAATTGTGTCAATTCCAACAACTTCTCCTTCAACCACACCAGCTTTAATTACTAATGCACTATGAGTTTTCGCAAATTTTGCTAATACTCTTGCAGGTGCAACTGCATCTTCTGAGAATGCGAATGCGTTAGGTCCAGTCAGGCTTTCTTTTAAATCACCATAACCAGCATCTTCTGCAGCACGCACTACCATTGAGTTTTTGTAAACTGTAAAGTCTACACCTTCTTCGCGTAATTCACGACGAAGTTCAGTAACTTCAGCAACTGATAACCCACGGTATTCAACGATAACGCTACTTGAGCTATTTTTGAACTTGTCAGAAATTTCAGTTACGAGTTCCTGTTTTGCTTGTAATACTGCTTCTTTCATATTTAACCTCCTCTTACTTATATTTGATCAATATACCTAAGAGAATAAAAAACTCGTCTTATCCTTACATAGACAAAACGAGTTAAAAGTTTATCATCTTTTTCTCATTTACCTCGGTAACATGATTAAGCTTGCGCCGTTACTGTCTATGGCATATTGAAACATTGTTATTCTATATGGTATCTACGATAAAGTCAACAATTAAATTGCAACTTTGACACCAGGACCCATTGTACTACTTACTGTAATGTTTAAGAAGTATTGTCCTTTTACTGCAGCTGGACGAGCCTTAGCTACAACATCGTATAATGTGTTGAAGTTTTCAACTAGTTTTGCATCATCGAAACTTACTTTACCCATAAGTACGTTGATGTTTCCATCTTTATCAACACGGTATTCTACTTTCCCTTTTTTGATATCTTCAACGGCTTTTTTAACGTCCATTGTAACTGTACCAGTTTTAGGGTTTGGCATTAATCCTTTAGGTCCTAAGATTTTCCCGATTTTTCCTAGTTCACCCATCATGTTAGGTGTTGCTACGATTACATCGAAATCTAACCAACCTTTTTTCATATCGTCGATTAATTCTTTTCCACCAACGAAATCTGCTCCAGCATCTTTCGCTTCTTGTTCTTGAGCTCCTTGAGCGATAACACAAACTTTTTGTGTACGTCCACTTCCGTTTGGAAGAACGATAGCTCCACGGATTTGTTGGTCCGCATGACGTGGATCAACGTTTAAACGCATTGATAATTCAACACTTTCGTCAAATTTTGCGTAACTTGCTTTTTTAATTAAAGCGATTGCATCGTTAATAGCGTATGTTTTTTCAGCGTCTACTAATTTTGCAGCTTCTAAATATTTTCTACCTTTATTAGCCATGGTGACCTCCTATTCCATACCTTCGACAACAATACCCATGTTGCGAGCAGTACCAGCAATGATTTTCATTGCTCCATCAATATCGTTTGCATTTAAGTCTGGCATTTTGTATTCAGCGATTTCGCGAATTTTGTCAGCACTAATAGTTCCAACAGAAACTTTTGAGTCACTTGCACCTTTGTTTACGTTTGCTGCTTTCTTTAATAAGATTGAAGCTGGTGTAGTTTTTAATACAAAATCAAAACTTTTGTCTTCGTATGCAGTAATGATTACTGGAACGATATCACCTTGACGGTCTCTAGTAGCATCGTTAAATGCTTGTGTAAATTGAGGCATGTTGATTCCAACTGATGCCAATGCAGGTCCTGGTTTCGCTCCCCCTGCTGGGAATTGTAGCTTCGCTACTTTTGCGATTTTTTTCTTGCTCATAAGACACCTCCGTTTTCTTTGTCTTATGCAGTGGTCAATCGAAAGGATCGCACCTTCCTACCACGCATAGTAAGCTTATGCCTAAACAGGCTTCCTTATAATATAATAAAAGCACGTGAAATGCAAGCATTCTTGCAACTTTCTACGTGCCATCATTCGTAATGTATCTTTATTTGCATCCTTTACAAATGTGTTTTGCTTTTGCACTACCACCCATAGCGGTTTCACGTAAGGTTGCTGGTAAAGAACGACCAACATTTTCCATAACTTCAATCATGTCATCTAAGGGAATTACATTAGCAATTCCACTCATTGCCATTTGTGCACAAATCAGAGCATTTGTTGCACCAATTGTGTTTCTTGTTTGACAAGGCACTTCTACCAATCCACAAATTGGATCACATACAAGTCCTAAGATATTCATAAATGCATGACTTGCTGCATGCAAGGATTGTTGCACACTTCCACCCATCAACTCTACGATCGCACTTGCTGCCATTGCACTTGCTGTACCAACCTCAGCTTGGCAACCACCTTGTGCACCAGATACATTGGCATTACGCATTGTTAAATAGCCAATCGCACTTGCATTATACAGTGCTTCAATTATCTGTTTATCACTGAAGCCACGAACTTCTTGTAATGCGACAAAACATCCTGGCAGGACCCCACTAGCACCTGCTGTAGGTGCTGCAACAATCAGCCCCATTGAAGCATTGACTTGACTGACTGCTAGTGCATACAGTACCGCCTTATCAACAAGCTCCCCACAAAAGCTTTTCCCACTTTCGATAAACGCTTGCATATCTTTTGCTTCTTCGTGAAGAAATCCACCCATTGATTCCAGTTCTTGATGAATTGGTTTATGTGCAGCTTGCTTCATAATGGTCCATGATTTTTCCATTCGTAAGTATATATCTTCTTCTTTACGGTTGAACACTTCTATTTCACGTTTGACCATGATTTGTGAAATACTACAATTTTCTTTTTCCGTTAAAGCGAATAATTCTTTTGCACTTTTAAACATTAGTCCCACTCCAATCTAGGTATATAGGATACACTTAAAATCGCTTTATCTTTGCGTAGTTCTTCAAACAATGCATTATCAAAGTGTTCATCAACTTCAACTATCGTATAGGCAATCTTCCCTTTGTCTTCGCGATAGAGTTTCATAAAGGCAATATTAATTCCATAGTTTGCAAGAATACTTGATAATCTAGCGATGACTCCTGGAGCATCTTGTTGCTTCACAACAATGGTATCATATTCACCACTTAGATTTACCTCGACTCCATTGATGGAATTGATCATTACTTCTCCACCACCAACGCTTTCTCCACGCATCTTGTATGTAACACCAAACTGATCCACCATATGAATGATTACCGTGTTTGGTGCAAATGCAGGGTCGTGTTTTTCTTTAAATGTAAAAGCGAGTCCTGCTTCTTTAGCATAGCTAAATGAATCCTTAATTCGTTCATCATCTGGATTCATCCCCAACATACCTGCAACAAGTGCACGATCTGTACCATGGCCTTTATATGTTTTGGCGAATGAACCATATAAATCAAAGCGTACATCTACAATTTTCTCATTGGCAATACGACGTGCAATTTGTGCGATTCGACATGCCCCTGCGGTATGACTTGATGAAGGTCCTATCATATTTGGACCAATGACATCAAACATGCTTATTTCTTTCATAATACGTCCAACCTTTCCACGTTTATTTTATATCATATTCCATAAAAAAAGTAGAAGATTATTCTTCTTCCACTAGTTTTACATCTTCTAATGTTTTTGTATATTCTGACTTTTCTAAATCAGCATATCCAATTTCTGCAGGTGTTTCTCTACCAAACAGTGTTGTTAATACAGTTGCAACTTGTGTTTCTGCATTTAATTCTTCAACTGTTCCTTCCATGTTTGCAAATGGTCCATCAAGAATACGTACGTGATCTCCAACTTCGAAATCCACGTTGACTTTCTTTTCACTCATTCCTAAACGACGTAGGATAGAATCAATTTCATCTTCAGCAACTGGGAATGGTTTTGCCCCACCACCACTTGATCCGATAAATCCTGTAACACCAGGCGTATTACGAACAATATACCAAGCTTCATCAGTCATCATCATTTCAACAAATAAGTATCCAGGGAAAAGGTTTTTTACCTTCTCAACTTTTTTACCGTTTTTGTATTCGATTTCTGTTTCTTCAGCAACGATGATTTGGAATAGTGAATCTTGTAGACCCATTGTTTCTACACGACGTTCCAAGTTCAACTTTACTTTATTTTCATGTCCTGCATATGTATTTACTACATACCATTCTTTTTTTATTTCACTCATATATTATACACCTAATAAATCCGTCAAGAACCATGCGTTGAACGCTGTACATGCCAAAAAGAACAATGCAAATGCAGCTGTAAAGATAATTACAGTTGCGCTATCTTTTGCAAGATCCTTTGGTGATGACCAACGAATTCGCTTGATTTCAGTTATAATCCCACGGATACTAAACCATTTTAACATCTCGATTCCTCCTACTTTGTTTCTTTATGAATCGTGTGTTTTCCACACTTTTTACAAAATTTCTTAATTTCCATACGTTCTGTATAGGTTGTTTTATTCTTCTTTGTTGAATAATTACGTGATAAACATTCGCTACATGTCAGTATCACTTTTTGTGCTTGTCCATTATTAGCCACGATATCACCTCATTGCCTTATTACTTTATCATATGACCTTTACTTAGTCAATGAATGTCTAATATTTATCCTACCACAAACAAACAAGGAAAAGCACGCATTTTATTCACTTACGTTCATTTTCCTTGTTGGTTGAATTCATTTCTTTGAGGGTAGTTTATATCCTGCACTCATCATTTGAATACGCAAATCTTTTTTCAAACGATACATCGTATTATCAATCGTTTTTTCTGCTTCAGATAAAATCCTTGATATCTCTTTATATGAGTAATCTTGTTCCCATAAAGTGAATATCTTTTGTTCTTTCTCACCCATGTTTTTCACACATCGACGAATGGATACCATTTGTTGTTTGATTTCAAATGCCCATGTTGGTTCAATACACGGATCACAAGCGATAATATCTCCAATCAGCAAGCCACCTTGCTCACATACATATTGATCAAGAGATAATAAACTTTGATTTGCTCGATTCTTCAGATTGTATGCAGAACGAAGATAGTTGTAACACGTACGCTCCATCACGACACGATAATAACTACTAAACTTACAGTCCATCGTTTCTTTATACGTATTGGCTGCTTTGTATAATGCGATGATACACTCTTGATATAAATCTTCTAAATCGCAAGATGTCTTCACTTTGCAACTATAGCCATGCACATATGCGCGAATGATTCGCTTATATGCATCAATCAGCAATGACAATGCCTCTTCATCGCCCTGTCGAATCAAATATAGAAGCTCATTGTCATTTTGATGACAATGACTCACAATTTCACCCCCTAACTTTATTTATTTCTATTTGTATAGATTCCGTATAGGAGTACTGCACAGGCAACTGAAGCATTTAAAGAAGTAACATGTCCAACCATTGGTAAACTAACAAACATATCACATTGTTTCTTTACCACATCACTCATTCCATACCCTTCACTACCAATCACTAATACAATTGGCATTTTATAGTCAGGTGTACTATAATCTTGCGCTTGATACATATCACTACCAATCACCCAATAGCCTTTCTTTTTCAAATCACGCAAGGTATTTGCTAGATTTGTGACTTGGCACACTGGCACATAATCAATTGCCCCTGTGGATACTTTGGCTACTGTTGGATTTAATGAAACACTACGATGTTTTCCAATAATGACTCCATCAGCACCAACTGCATCACATGTTCGTAATATCGCTCCCAAATTATGTGGATCTTCTAGTCCATCCAACAATACAAGTAGTGGATATTCTTTATCAATGGAATCAACCAACTGATGAATATCTGCATATTTATACGCATCAATTTCAGCAACAATCCCTTGGTGATTTCCCCCGTTTGCAAGTTCATCAAGTTTTTTACGTCCACAATTCTTAAACGAAATCTTTCGATTATATATTAACGATAAAATCTCTTTATCCTTAAATCCTTCTAAAATCCATAAATTATGAATGTTCTTATTATCATTTAGTAACTGTCGAACGACATTCTTTCCGAAAACAATTTGTGTCATCTTACACCTCCTGTGCAAGTACAAATTTCAATAACTCGTCTATACGTTCCCTTTGTTTAGATAGATACAAGTATCCCCACAAGGCTTCAAAACCTGTAGAAAATCGATACGTAATCATATCTGCATTCTTGGCACGCGAGTGAATATTTGTATTGCGTCCTCTTTTTACGATTGCTTGTTCTTCTGTTGTTAGTAGTCCTTGTTCAAGCATCGCTTGCAAAAACTTTGCTTGTGCAACAGCACTTACATATTTCACGCTTTCTTTTTGTAAATCATTGGGTCTTTGTAAACCTTTCTCTACTAAGTACTCACGAATTTGTAAACTATATAAAGCATCTCCAATATATGCTAAGGTAGTTCCATTTAATCCTTGCAACTCCATTAGAGAATTCCTTTTTCTTGTAGTTGTTGGCGATAGTTATCTGCAACATCAAAGTCTTTATTTGCTTTTGCTTCATTCCATTTTTGGTATAAGTGTTTATCTTCATCACTCAACACAATAGGTGCAATTTCAATTCCTAATACATACAACATCTTTTGAATTGTTTCAATGTGGTTTGCCACTACATCAACATCAATTTCTCTTTGACGTAAGTTTTGATTAAAACGTTTCACCGTATCAAATAATGACATAAATGCATTCTCTGTATTTAAATCATCTTGCATCGCCTCAATAAATGGTCCAAATTCTGCATCTATTACTTCACCTTTGCTACTTGCACCTGCAAGTGATAATTTCACATATGCTTGTTTTAATGGATTACTTACTTTATCAAGCTCTTTTCTTGCAGTATCAATGGTTTCTTCTGAAATATTAAGCGGTGCGCGATAGTGTGCAGATAATAGTACCCAACGCACAAGATTTCCTCCAAGTTTCTCAATGAAATCACGAGCCCAAATTACATTTCCCAATGATTTTGACATTTTTTCACCATCGATGTTTACCATTCCATTATGTACCCAGTAATTGGCAAGTCCACTATGGTCATGTGCACAACTTTGCGCCATTTCATTTTCATGGTGCGGGAATTTTAAATCCATTCCCCCGCCATGGATATCAATTGGTGTTCCACCAAATTCATTAGAAATCATAACCACACATTCCGTATGCCATCCTGGACGTCCTTGACCCCAAGGTGAATCCCATTTGATTCCTTTGTCTGTTTGTTTCCACAAGGTGAAATCTAATGGACTTTCCTTCTTATCATTTTCATCGATTCTTGCCCCAACGACCAAGTCTTCAATTTTTTGACTAGAAAGTTTTCCATAAGCATCTACTTTATTTACGCGAAAGTATACATCGCCATCAATTTCATAGGCAAAACCTGTATCAACTAAATCCTTAATAAAGGCAATAATCGCATCCATCGTTTCTGTTACGCGTGGTGTTGCATCAGGCAAGTTTGCATGGAGCGCTGCACGGTCTGCATTATATGCATCAATGTAACGGTCACTGATAGCATCTTCATTTACACCTTCTTCTTGCGCCTTGTTGATGATTTTATCATCTACGTCCGTAAAGTTACTTACATACTTTACTTCATAACCACTTGCTTCAAAGGTTTTCTTTAAGGTATCAAAAATTACGATTGGGCGTGCATTTCCAATATGTGGATAATTATAAACCGTTGGTCCACACGCATACATGGAAACCTTTCCTTCCACAATTGGTTTAAATTCTTCAATCTTGTTATGTAATGAGTTATATAGTTTCATAGCTTCCTCCAAAAAATAAAAAAACCATCATAGAGGCGAAAAGTCGCGGTTCCACTCTACTTGGTTCTCGTTGCTTGATAACGTCAAGGATACGGTTCATCTAGAAGTTGCATCTACACAGTCACGTCAAACTTTTTCACCAACCAAGTTCTCGCTATACACGTTTCCTATGTTCTTTTCTTCATCATGGATGTTCTTGCACATTATACTCATAAACACCTACTTTTATCAACAAAAGTAACAGTTTTTTATTATTTTTATATCATTTCCGTTACTATTCACCGATAAATACTTAAAACAAAGGCGTTCCTTAGTCAATAAACTTCGGTACGCCTTTGTTTAATATGGTTTCTATTGCTTCTTTTGAATTCGTGTTTTGCAAGTTGCATGTTTGTACTATTGATGTAACCGTTGCTAACGCTTGTGCTCCATCTTTGGTTTTACTTTGTGTTGATATCTTCTTATGTGTTTTTATTTTTCGAATTCCTCGCTCAGCATCGTTGTTCGTGAATGGCACAGTAAAATCATGCATGAATTGTAAATGTGCTCCCTCATACTCTTTCATTCTTCTAAACAGTTTAATGTAATCCATTTCTGTACTTTTATGCTTGATATTTGGATTCTCCTTTTCATATCGTTCAATTTCATTATCTAGAATTTGTCGATATTCTTTTGTGTATGTTTCAATTACTTCATCATCAAACTCTGTTATTCCTTTTGCAATTAGTTTGTTCCTTTCATGCAACATTTTTTGCAGATGTTTTTGCATCTTATGACAAGCTTGACTATTATCCAAATCTATTCCTTGCTGCAACGATCTTAATATATGCGCATTGCATTCTACATGTATACATTCTGTTAGTCGATAATAGGGTTTAAAATGATCATGTGTAAGTGCACCCTTATATTCCTTCAATAGCGGTAGCACACCTAACGGATCAATTCCTCTTTTCTCAACCATGAAATATAACGCGTGTTTTTCACTCGTCATTATCTGCACCCAGTTTTTTTTGCCATCCGTTTTCCAACCAGTTTCGTCAACGAATAAACAATTGCTCTCAAGCAATTTATTTTTAATCTCTTCAATTACTGGTTGCGCATCCTTGTGAAATTGTTTCTCCCATCGTTTAATTGTTGACGGCCTCAAGTTAATTTCTCCGTCACTCATATCATGATACATTTCACATAAACGTTTGACCGCGATGACGCCCTTGTTTGCTACATATAATGTATGTGCCTTAAAATTATTGGAGTATGATACAGCATTTATTTCATATGTGTCCATTTCTTTCTGACTTAATTTTTTTCCTTGTCTAGCATCTAAAAAATAACGAACTTCAATCGTTTTCGTCTTATACTCTAAATCTATTTCTTGTGTTGCATGATAAAGATAATTATTCTCTTTATCATAAACAGCCTTTGCTCCTGTTGGTATTTTCTTCACTCTTTTTTCAATAATCGTATCTACTTCCTTTGAAAGTTTTGAAAAATGTCCTGCGTGGCCCTTTTGACCACCAACTTTTCGTCCTGTTTTTACTCGTGAGTTTTTCACTTCTCGAAAACCTTGCTGTGAGGATGGAATACTCGAGTTAGTAGAGTTTAGTTTGAACTTATTATTTAACCTACGATTTTCTTTACGAATTTTCTCCATTTCCTCATAGTCTTCTTGGCGTTCTTTTCGTATCTCGGCGAGTTCGTCTTCAACTTCTTTTTTTAATTCTTCGAGCTCTCTTCTTAATTTTTCAAGATCGACAATCTCTTCTTCTTTACCACTTAGCTTTGATTTTGCATTAAATAATTGAATTTCCGTATCCCTTAGTTTAAATTTTAAATTTGAATTTTGACTTAATAAACGTATTTTATTTGCTTCATATGTTTTCAGCCTATCGTTTAATCGTTGAATTTGCTTCTCCTGTTTTTCAATTGTAAATACAACTGTTTCATCTATATATTCTTTGAACTCTAATAGTTGTTGGGGATCAGTACGTAAACTTGATAGATTAAATGCCATAGAATTTACCTCTTGTTATACCTAGAATAGCACAGATAAACAAGAAGTAAATACCACTAGAATGTGGAAAACTTTTCAGTTAAGACAAGCATAAAAATTGCCTCGTCAAACGTAAAAAAGCTTTTAGACAAAAAAGAAAAGCCCTAAAGTTATCTAAGCAATCAGTGTCATATCTCGAAGGGTAATGTGCAAACAATTGCTTAGAAAGCTTAAATGGGCTTCACTTATTTATGAAAGTTGTGGGAAAGTTTTTTTAAAACTTTCCGTTTATCGGTGAATAGTAACCATTTCCCGGGTTATAATGCAGGACGTCGTTTTCCTTTCATCTCAGTAACCGTTAGTTTAAATACTCTTGTAAAACCAACAACCTTTTCATTGATCGGAAAATCTGGTTCACGATAATGATCTAGAATAATTTGTAGTCCTTTCATTTTCTTATCGAAATCTGTATCATCAATAATTTCTATTTTGCCAGTACCTACCACACTTTCATACGCCATTGTGCAGTTGCCATGTTCATGATCATACATCAACTCATGCTTTCCATCCATTTCAAACCCTACATTTGGATTAGCTTGCATCAGTTCATATTTTCTACCTTCCAAAGCACCATGAAAATATAACACGAGTTGTCCATCTTCCTCAGTAAAACCAAAGTTGAATGGCAAAATATATGGATACTCTTTATCAAAAAATGCAACTCGACATACATCACTATTCTTTATCACTTCTAATACTTCATTTCGATCTTTAATTTCTCTGTTCGCTTTTCGCATCTTGCACCTCATTTTTCTCTATTATAATACACTGCTTGTCATTCTAACATCCCCTTTGTTATAAATCGTGCTACTATAGATATATGAACATTCAAATCATTCAAGCAAAAAGTGCATTACATAAATTGAAGCCTGGTCGGCTTCCTTTTCCTTATGATTTGAATATTTATCGAGGATGTATGCATAAGTGTATATATTGTTATGCAATCTACTCACACAAATACATGGAATCTGATGATTATTATGAAACCATCTTTGTGAAAGAAAATATTGCTGAAGTACTCGATAAAGAACTATCCAAGATCAAAGAAAAAGGCACTATTAACTTAGGTGGTGTATGCGATAGCTATCAACCACTTGAAAAGAAATTTGAATTGATGCGCGACGTATTAGCCGTTTTAATCAAACATAAATGGCCTACAAATATTTCAACGAAGTCTGCACTCATCTTACGTGATTTGGATTTGTGGAAACAGTTATCAGAAGTTGCATCAGTTAATATTGCATTTACTGTGACAACTACAAATGATGATATTGCAAAACAAATAGAAAGTGGTGCAAGTAGTTCAACAAGTCGATTAGAAGCAGCATCTATATTAAAAAAAGAAACCTTCGCAACCATTGGTATTCACTTAATGCCAATCATTCCATATATTACAGATCACAAAGATAGTTTGCACACTTTGTATAAATTTGCTTATGATCATGACTTTGACTATATTATGCCAGGTATGATGTATTTACGTGGACAAACACGTAAAGTATTTTTCCAAAGTATTCGACATACCCATCCGCACCTTTATGATAAACTCAATCGTATGTATCAAGATAGAGAGTATAAAAACGAATACCGTACCCATCTCTACAAATACATCGGAAAACTACGAAAACAATACCCACTCACTTATGATGCAAAGAATACGCACAAACAAGAAAAATTATTGGCTTAATTCAACCAGTGCATACCAAGTCTCGATAAATCACTGATAAGTACTGAATAATTTATGTGTCTTTAAAGCATTTCTTGTGATGGTA
>NZ_SODD01000019.1 GCF_004365815.1 Breznakia blatticola | reverse complement strand
ACAGAATACGAATATCTAGCAAAACGTGCACAACCAAAAGTACCAATGTTTATGCACTTGTCATTTACAGATGATACATTTACAATGGAAGCATATCGTACGGATACTATGGAAACAGTAGATGCTTATACAATCAAGAAGACAAAAGATACACCAGTGGATGAAAAACCAGTAGACGAAAAGCCAGTAGTTGATACACCAAAAGATAACACTGTATCAAAACCAGCAACATCACCTGATACAGGAGATAGTACAACACCAATGGTATTTGCCTTGATGTTACTAGCTAGTGGTATGGTATTAGGAGCTTACAAGCTAAAAAGAAAAAACTAACAGTCATAGAAATCTATGATTGTTGTACAAATCGTGTTGACATACACACAGTTTGTGATATTATGGAATTACAAAACAAGAAAACGCTTTCAATCGACGATAGACTGGAAGAGTGAGTATGTTACTGGAATGCAGGCAGACTCAAACCGCGAAAGGATTTTTTCCTATGTGGTTTGAGTTTTCTTTTTGTAGAAAGGAGGAAATACAGTGAAAATTCGTCAAATATTAAACAACAATGTGGCACTTGTAGAACGTGGCAAAATTGATGTAATCGTGGTATCAAAAGGAATTTCATTTAAGAAAAAAGTAGGAGATTCTATACAAATGGACGAAGTTGAAAAAGTATTTGTGCCTGATTCCAACGACGTGTTAGAAAATTATAGCTATTTATTAAGTCATGCGGAGCAAGGTACACTTGATGCAACCTTCAAAATTATTACGTATGCTGAAGAACACATTGAAGAAAAAGTAAATGACTACTTATATTTGACACTTCTAGATCACATTGATTATGCAATAAAAAGAGCTGAAAAAAGTCAATTTATTATTAGCCCATTAGCTTGGGAAGTAAGAAAATTTTACCCACATCATTATGAAATTGGGAAGCAAGCAGTCAGAATTATGTCTGAAGAAACAGGAATTGAATTTCCTGAAAGTGAAGCAGTAGCAATTGCTTTACACTTTATCAACTTGCAAGAAAGTCAAGTTGATGTCAAAGATGCAATCAAAGCAATGGAAACTGTAAACGATATCTTAACGATTATTCGTATCCATTTCCAAATGCAATTTGATGAAGGATCAATGAATTACAATCGTCTTGTGACGCATTTACAATATTTTGCACAGCGCATTAATTTAGGGGAGATCTATAATAGCGAAGATAGTGAACTAAATAAGCAAGTTCGTATCATGTATCCCCAAGCATATATTTGCGTCAACAAGATCCGCGTTTACCTTATGGATCGATTTGATAAAGAATTATCAAAAGATGAGGAGACGTATTTAATGTTACACATTCACCGTGTGACACAACGAAATGAAAGTGAGGAATAATACATGAAATATGAAGAATTTGGAAAACGTATTATCGAACTTGTCGGGGGAAAAGACAATGTTCAAGCAGTTGTACACTGTATGACAAGATTACGTTTTACCTTAAAAAATAGAGATTTAGCTGATGCAGAAGCAATTAAGGCGATGGATAATGTCATCGATGTTGTTTCAAATAAAGTATCATTTCAAATTATTATAGGAACAGAAGTTGCTGAGATTCATCCAGAAATTTTACAATTATTAGGGATGGAATCAGAAGTGAAAGAAGAGAAAAAACAAAATATTGTAAAGCGAATTCTAGATTTAGTATCAGAAACATTAACACCAATCTTGAGTGTTATGATGTGTGCTGGTTTGATTTCGGGAATCCTTTCTTTATTAACTGTCTCAGGGATCATCTCCTCAGAGAGTTCAACATTTATGATTTTTGATTCGATTCGTACATCAATGTTTTACTTTTTACCATTATTTATAGCTGCATCTGCTTCAAAACGTTTAGGCGTTCCGATGTATTTGGGAATGTTATTGGCAACAACGCTACTATCAACTACTATCAATGGTGTTGAAGGGTTAGATTTATTCGGAATAGCGTTGCCTACTATTACATACTCAAGTTCATTTATACCAGTACTATTAGGTTTATGGTTTATGGGAATTGTTTATAAGTATGTACAGAAAATTATGCCAAAATCATTGGATTACTTTTTCACACCACTACTTACAATTATCATTACATTACCAATAACATTGCTATTATTTGGTCCGATTGGAACATGGATTAGTGATGGATTAGGGTATGTATTCCAGTTTATTGGAGATACATTTGGTAGTTGGTTAGTTGTAACCATTTATGCAGCATGTCAACCATTCTTAATTATGATGGGAGCTGGAAACTTCATAATTCCTATTGTAGTTAACTCATATGCAACGTTAGGCTATGATGCAATGTTCACACCAGCTTGGATTATTTCAGATTTAGCAGTTGCTGGAGCGATGCTTGGATATTTCTTACGTGCTAAAGATGCAAAACAAAAGCAGTTCTTTGGAACATTGTCTTTCTCTGCATTTATGGGAATTACAGAACCAGCAGTATTTGGAGCATTTGTGAAATACCGTCGTCCGTTTTTTGCGGTAATGATTGGTGGAGGAATTGGAGGTCTAATAGCTGGACTACTAAGCGTAAAAGGTTATACGATGACAACTCTTTTTGGATTATTAACATTTATTGGTAACAATGATTACAATAATTTATATTTCATGATTGCAGCATTGATTGTTGGATTTGTTGTTGCAGCAATTGCTGGATATGTACTATGGATTCCAAAGTCAGAACAAGAAGAAGTAAAAACTGAAGTAAAAATTACGGAATCAGGATTAAATAAAGTACGTTTAACTACTCCAGTATTAGGAGAAAGTATTCCATTAGCTGATGTGAAAGATAAAGCATTTTCAACAGGAGCACTTGGAAAAGGAATTGCTATTAAACCGGAAGATGGACTTGTAAAAGCTCCAATTGCTGGTGAAGTAGTAAGTTTATTTCCAACCAATCATGCAATTGGCATTAAAACAGAAGATGGTATTGAGGTTTTAATTCACATTGGTATTGATACAGTAGAATTACAAGGAGAACACTTTACACCACTTGTTAAACAAGGAGATGTTGTAAATGTGAATGATCCATTAATTGAAGTGGATTTCGCACAAGTAAAAGCAAAAGGATACGATCCAACAGTAATTATGGTAATTACCAATACACAAGATTACTTAGAAGTTGTACCAAACATGACAAATGCAAATGAACTTGTGACAGTTGTACTTTAGGAGGACTTATGAAATTAGATAAAAACTTTCTTTGGGGTGGTAGTATTGCTGCTCACCAATTAGAAGGTGCATATAACGAAGATGAAAAAGGTTTAAGTGTTATGGATACTGTGACAGGTGGAACGTATGAAACACCTAGAACAATCACAACGGAAATACAACCAGATGTATTTTATCCATCACATGAAGGAATTGATTTTTATCATCGTTATAAAGAAGATATTGCTCTATTTGCAGGGATGGGGTTTAAAGCATTACGTATATCCATTGACTGGACACGTATTTATCCAAATGGAGATGATGAAAAACCAAATGAAAAAGGAATTGCATTTTATCATTCTTTACTCGATGAATTGATTAAGCATGATATTGAACCGATTGTGACATTGTTTCACTTTGAATTACCAGTCGGTATTTTAAAGAAATACAACTCATGGTTGAATCGTGAAACCATTGATTTATACTTACGCTTTGTTGAAACGGTTGTAAGTGAATATAAAGGAAAAGTAAAACGCTGGGTTACGTTCAATGAAATGAATCATTTAGATCCTACAACAGATGTATCTGCATTATTTACATATATGTTAGCTGGAGTTGAATATTCAAAAATAAAAAACAAGGAACAAGATTTAGCAGTGATTGGATATAATATGACGCTTGCATCAGTAAAAGCAGTGAAACTGATTCATGATCTTGATATAGAAAGTCAAGTAGGTTGTGTGTTTGGATTAACACCATCATACCCAAAATCATGTAAACCAGAAGATGTGATGCTATCATTTAAGGATACGATTCGTGATTTCTATCAAATTGATGCAATGACGTATGGAAAATTCCCAAAATACAAACTACACGAATATGAACGTATGGGTGTACATTTAGAAGTCTCTAAAGAAGACGAACAAGCATTTAAAGAAGGAATTATTGACTTTATTGGATTGAACTACTACATGAGTCAAGTAAGTTGTGCAACAGTTGCAGATGATGAGCAAGCTTCTTTATTTGGTGGAATTGTAAACCCATACTTAGAAAAATCAGATTGGGGATGGACTGTTGATCCTAAAGGATTGCGTTATCTATTGAACTTCATGTATCGCAAGTACCAAAAACCAATCATTATTTGTGAAAATGGACTTGGAGCAGTTGATGAAGTTGGTGAAGATGGTATTGTGCATGATGATTACCGCATTGATTACTTGAATAAGCATTTAACACAACTAAAGAAAGCAGTGGTTGAAGATGGGGTTGAATGTTTTGGATATTTAATGTGGGGACCAATTGATTTAGTGAGTGCAACAACTGGAGAGATGAAAAAACGTTATGGATTCATTTATGTTGATAAACATGATGATGGAACTGGTGATTTATCAAGAACACCAAAAGATTCATATTATTGGTATAAGAAAACCATTGCTGAAAATGGTGAGAATCTAAACGAAGAATAATAAATAGAAAGTGGATCATTTGATGGAAAACAAACGATTCACTTTTTCAAATTAGCTGGATTTTTGATGTATATAAAATATGGATATATTAAATATAGCGTTTACATGAGTAATACAGGAAAACTAAGGCATAATTTTATTGTGTTTCTTGTGCATATTTCATATAATAGAAAAAATGAAAGTGTTCGCAGTATGAATACAATTGTTTGTAAGAGGAGGAAAAGTTATGCGCGCAGTAATAAGTGTAGTTGGAAAAGATGGAGTTGGAATTTTAGCAAACGTTTCAAACAAATGTGCAGAAGCAAAAGCAAATGTTGTGGATGTATCACAAACGATTATGGACGATATGTTTGTAATGATTATGTTAGTTGAGGTAGATCAATTAGCAACAGAATTTACAATGTTTGTTGATGACATGGAAGCATTTGGGAAAAGCAAAGGTTTAGATATTCATGTTATGCATGAAGATATCTTTAAATCTATGCACACAATTTAAGGAGTGTTTCTATGATTAATGTCGATAACATACTTGAAACGATCAAGATGATCAATGAAGAAGATCTTGATGTCCGTACGATTACCATGGGTATTTCACTTTTAGACTGTGCAGATGCCGATATAGATAAATCTTGTGAGAAGATCTACAACAAGATTACAACAAAAGCAAAAAACTTAGTGGCTGTTGGTGAACAAATTGAAAAGGAATATGGAATTCCTATCATTAATAAACGTATTTCTGTTACACCAATTTCAATGCTTGTTGCTGTTAGTGGGGGAGACCCTGTTAAGTATGCACATGTATTAGAAAAATGTGCACAAGCTGTAGGTGTTAACTTTATTGGTGGATACAGTGCGCTTGTTCAAAAAGGGTGTGCCGCTGGAGACCGCGAATTAATGGAAAGTATTCCTCGTGCCTTAGCAGAAACAGAACATGTTTGTGCTTCGGTAAACATCGGTTCAACAAAAGCAGGAATTAATATGAATGCTGTTGAATTAATGGGACGCAAAATTGTAGAGGCTAGTGAACTAACAAAAGATCGCCAATGTATTGGGGCAGCTAAATTAGTTGTATTCTGTAATGCACCAGAAGATAACCCATTTATGGCTGGAGCATTCCACGGAGTTGGAGAGCCTGATGTTGTATTACATGTTGGAGTTAGTGGTCCAGGTGTTGTTCGTGCAGCACTTGCCAAAGCACCAAAGGATTTACCAATGGATGAAATTGCAGACTTAATTAAAAAGACTGCATTTAAAATCACAAGAATGGGGCAAATGGTTGGTAACTTAGCAAGTGAACGCCTTGGTGTGCCATTTGGAATTGTGGATTTATCATTAGCACCAACACCTGCTGTAGGAGATTCAGTTGCTTACATTCTTGAAGAAATGGGTCTTGATGTATGTGGAGCATATGGAACTACTGCATGTTTAGCCATGTTAAATGACGCGGTTAAAAAAGGTGGAGTTATGGCAAGTAGCTCTGTTGGAGGACTTTCTGGAGCATTTATTCCAGTGAGTGAAGATGCAGGAATGATTGAAGCCACACGCAAAGGTGTTTTAACACTTGAAAAACTAGAAGCGATGACAGCTGTATGTAGTGTTGGACTAGATATGATTGTTGTACCTGGATACACAAGTGCATCAGTGATTTCAGGAATTATTGCAGATGAAGCTGCAATTGGTATGGTAAACTCAAAAACTACTGCAGTACGTCTTATCCCAGCAATTGGAAAAGATGTTGGAGATGAACTTGAATTTGGTGGACTACTAGGATCTGGACCAGTTATGAAAATTAACCAAACAGACTGTAGTGTAATGATTAACCGTAAAGGAAAAATCCCAGCACCACTTCAAAGTTTGAAAAACTAATCTATATAATGAGGAGAGAATTGATCGAAAGGTTGATTCTTTTTTTATTAGTATTAGACAAATCCTTTAAAATGGCACTTTTTCTATGGAAAATGAATACGTTAGGAAAGGTGTGTAGTGCATGTTTTATAGTTACCTTCAACTAACAAAAATATCGATAAATACAGGTCTGGTAGTGCTTTCAATCTTTTTCTAAAGTTGTGGAAAACTGAACTTATTTATACTATAATAGTCTATGAGCGCATAAGAATTTTAAGGAGGATCGCGAATGTCAGAAAAAGTCGTTCCGTTTCAAGGAACTAAAGAGCAAGAAGATTTGCTTAATGAAGTGATTGCTAAACATAAAGATCAACGCGGTGGGTTGATGCCTGTCTTGCAAGAAGCGCAAGAAATCTATGGGTACTTACCTTTAGAAGTGCAAAAAATGATCGCTAACGGTTTAGATAAATCATTATCTGAAATCTATGGAGTAGTTACATTCTACTCACAGTTCTCACTCGTACCAAAAGGTAAATACAAAATTAGTGTTTGTATGGGAACTGCATGTTACGTAAAAGGTGCAGATAAAGTATTGGATGAAATCCAAAACAAATTAAACATCAAAGCAGGTGGTTGTACAGAGGATGGATTATTCTCAATTGATGCAACTCGTTGTGTTGGTGCTTGTGGTTTAGCACCAGTTATCTTAGTAAATGAAGATGTTTACGGAAAGGTTACTGTTGAAGAAGTTGACGGTATCTTACGTAAATACAGAGATATGGAGGCGTAGGGAAACATATGGATTTCGAAACATTACAAAATATTAAAAAACGTTATGAAAACGTGGTTCACGTACGTCAAGCATTAAACTCTCATGGGGCACTAGTTCAAGATAGTGAATATGAAAAACAAATTGTTATTTGTGCGGGTACAGGATGTACTTCATCAGGTTCACGTAAACTAGCTGACCAAATTGATACAGTATTAGCTGAAAACAACTTAACTGATAAAGTATTAGTTGTAAAAACAGGATGTTTTGGTTTATGTGCGCTAGGACCAGTCGTACTTGTTTATCCAGAAGGAGTATTCTATTCACAAGTAACTCCAGAAAGTATGGATATTATTTTAAATAAACACATTATCGGGGGAGAAGTGTGTACAGACTTATTATATGAAGATACAGTAAGTCCTGAAGGTAAAGTGCTTCCTCTACAAGATACAGATTTCTATAAGAAACAAAAACGTGTTGCTTTAAGAAATTGTGGGGTTATTGACCCAGAAAAAATTGAAGAATACATTGCAACTGATGGATACCAAGCGTTATACAAAGCATTAACGGAAATGACTCCTGAAGATGTAATTGACACAATAAAAGCCAGCGGACTAAGAGGACGTGGAGGGGGAGGATTCCCTACAGGTCTTAAATGGTCATTTGCGGCTAGAGAAGAAAATGGTACAAAATATGTAGCATGTAACGCCGATGAAGGGGATCCAGGAGCATTCATGGACCGTTCAATTCTTGAAGGTGATCCACATGTTATTATTGAAGCGATGGCATTAGCTGCTTACGCAATTGGAGCCAACCATGGTTTCGTATACGTACGTGCTGAATACCCAATTGCTGTACAACGTTTACAAATTGCGATTGACCAAGCACGTCGTGACGGATTCTTAGGAAAAGATATTTTCGGAACTGGATTCGACTACGATATGGAAATTCGTTTAGGAGCTGGAGCTTTCGTTTGTGGGGAAGAAACAGCACTTATTACAAGTATTGAAGGTAACCGTGGAGAACCAAGACCACGTCCACCATTCCCTGCTGTTAAAGGGTTATTTGGTAAACCAACAGTACTTAATAACGTAGAAACATACTCTAACGTGCCACAAATTATCCTTAAGGGAGCTGAATGGTTCTCTAGCATGGGTACTGAAGGTGGTCGTGGAACAAAAGTATTCGCTATCGGTGGTAAAGTTAAAAACGTTGGTCTAGTGGAAGTTCCTATGGGAATCACATTAGGTGAAATTGTTAACGAAATCGGTGGTGGAGTACCAAACGGTAAAAAATTCAAAGCTGCACAAACAGGAGGACCTTCTGGAGGATGTATTCCTGCAAGCCAAATGGATGTTGCAATTGACTTTGATAACTTAGTAAAACTTGGATCGATGATGGGTTCAGGTGGACTTATTGTGCTTGATGAAGATACATGTATGGTGGATATTGCGAAATTCTACTTAGACTTTACAGTTGATGAGTCTTGTGGAAAATGTACACCATGTCGTATCGGTACAAAACGTCTATACGAAATTCTTGAAAAAATTACTTCTGGAAATGGAGAACTTAGCGATTTAGATACAATTGAAGAATTATCTAAACAAATGCAAACGTCTTCACTGTGTGCTTTAGGGCAAACAGCAAGTAACCCAGTAGTTTCTACACTAAAACACTTTAGAGATGAATATTTAGCACACATCGTGGATAAAAGATGTCCAGCAGGTGTATGTAAAGACTTACTACAATATTCAATCATCGAAGACAAATGTATTGGATGTACAGCTTGTGCACGTAAGTGTCCAGTAAGTTGTATCTCAGGTGAAGTGAAAAAACCTCACGTCATCGACCAAAGCAAATGTATCAAGTGTGGTGCATGTATGGATGCATGTAAGTTTAGTGCAGTAGTGAGAGGGTAATGAAGGAGGTAAATATGAGCGATATTAATTTAAAAGTTAACGGTATAGATGTAACTGTTCCTAAAGGAACTACCGTTATGAGCGCTGCTAAATTAGCAGGTGTAGAAATTCCTTCATTATGTTACTTACGTGAAGTAAGTGCGATTGCTTCATGTCGTATTTGTGTGGTAGAAATCAAAGGTCGTAAAGGTTTAACGGCTTCTTGTGTATTACCAGCTGAAGAAGGAATGGAAGTTTTTACAAATACAAAAAATGTACGTGATGCAAGAAAAGGTAACTTAGAGTTATTACTTTCTGATCACAACAAAAAATGTTTATCTTGTGTTCGTAGCACAAACTGTGAATTACAAGAATTATCAAGAGAATACGGAGTTGAAGAAGACAAATATCCAAACAGTGGAATTCGTTATGAAATCGACAACTCAAGTGAATATGTAGTGCGTGACAACAACAAATGTATCTTATGTCGTCGTTGTGTAAGTGCTTGTGTGCAAATGCAAGCAGTTAATGCGATTGGTGCAATTGACCGTGGTCACAATACACACATCGGATGTGCATTTGAACGTAACTTAGAAAACTCTCCTTGTGTTGGATGTGGGCAATGTATCGTTGCTTGTCCAGTTGGAGCACTTTCTGAGAAAAACCACGAAAAACAAGTTTGGGATGCAATTAGTGACCCTAACAAACGTGTTGTAATGTTTACAGCACCAAGTGTTCGTGCACAAATTGGTGAAGCATTCGGTATGCCAATTGGAACAAACGCTGAAAGCCAAATGATCGCTGCTAGCCGTCGTTTAGGATTTGATGCAGTATTTAACATGGATGTTACAGCTGACTTAACAATCGTTGAAGAAGCTAACGAACTTGTTGACCGTGTAAGTAACGGTGGTGTATTACCAATGTTTACTTCATGTTGTCCAGGATGGGTAAAATTTGCTGAGCACAATTACCCAGAGATGTTACCTAACTTAAGTACATGTAAGAGTCCTCAACAAATGTTTGGTGCATTGTTGAAATCTTACTACTGTGAACAAGAAAATATCGATCCAAAAGATCTATTCGTAGTATCAGTAATTCCATGTACAGCTAAGAAATTCGAAGCAAAACGTGGAGAACAACACTGGCACGATGACCAAGATGTTGATGTAGCATTAACAACTCGTGAACTTGCACACATGATTAAAGAAGGAGCTATCCAATTTGAAAAATTAGATGGTGAAGACTTCGATAATCCATTCGAATGTGGTTCTGGAGCAGGAACAATCTTCGGAGCAAGTGGTGGAGTTATGGAAGCTGCACTTCGTACAGCTGGACGTATCATTGATCCAACATTTGATAAAGTTGAAATCGATGAAGTTCGTGGTACAAAAGGTATCAAAAAAGCTACTTACAAAATGGGTAACTTAGAAGTTAAAGTTGCAGTAGTTTCTGGATTAGCTAACGCAAGAAAGTTAATGAAAGAAATCGAAGAAGGAAAAGAAGAATTCCACATGATCGAAGTTATGGCATGTCCAGGAGGATGTGTTAACGGTGGAGGGCAAATCATTCCACGCGACAAAGTTAGAAACAACATTGATGTTCGTACAGAACGTGCAAAAGTTCTATACAAAATTGATGATTCTGACAAATACCGTGTATCTCACGAAACGCCAACAATTACAAGAATTTACGATGAATTCCTTGGTAAACCAGGACATGGTAAAGCACACGAATTGTTACATACAACATACGTGAAACGCGAAAAATTATAGAATGAAAAGATGAACCTGAAATTGACGGTTCATCTTTTTAATTTTGTGTAAAAAAAGTAGCAAAATCACATATATGAATTTGCTACTTCTTCGATTGTAAATTATCTTATGCTGTTATAATTCATTATTAACTAAACTACTTAATTGTCTTAGTTTAATTCCAATTCAACAACTAATGGATTGTGATCAGATAAATCTGTATCAACCATTTTTACGGATTTAATTTTGATGTTCTTAGATACAATAACATTATCGATATGATACAAGTTCATAGATTCGTCTACTCCAGTATATGTATCATGCCAAATACCATCTTTTCCATTTGATAGCTTGTAATTATCTTTAAATAGATCTAATTCTCTTGTATTTTGGTCAACATTAAAATCACCAACGACAATTTTATACTCGCATTTGTCTTCATCAAGTGTTTTAGCGATAAACTCTAGTTGCTGTTTTCTAAGTTCGATATCTTCCCAACTTAGGTGTGTATTGTAGAAAGCAACATCTTTTCCGTTTACACTAATTACTGATCTTTGAAGTACTCTTGGTTCAATCGGTCCTTTTGCATCAACTGCATCTAGTGCATCTGCTGTTTCTTTGATTTCTGGATCAAAGTTTTTATATGCTTCTTTTAGTTCAGCTAAAAGTTCTTCACCCTTGAATAGTCCACTAAATAATTCCATGGTATCTGATGAAGTGAATGGGTGTTTTGAAACAGTAGCGATTCCATATTCTCCGCCTTGAAACTCAATTGCATTGCTATAGAATACATCTGTGTATACGTCATTTTTGAATTTCTCTGCAACATCATATGAATTTCTAATGGTTTTATTATCAACTTCTTGAATTCCAAAGATATCTACGTTGTTATCCTCTAACAGCTTTCTTTGTGCTTGAACATCAGGTTGAGCTTTCGCGTCAATATTAAATGTAGCAACAACAAGAGTGTTTGGATCCGGTTTTTCACTCCCATCCTTTTGTTTGTCCGTATTATTTGAACAACCAGTTAAAACAATTCCAATCAATAAGCAAACGGTAAATAATTTTTTCATAAATCCTCCTCTTATCCGTCTTTTATCTATTCAGTTTAATAAACTGTAAAGATCGAAATTCAAGTATATGATTTTCTATACATATACTACCTTTGCGATTTATATCGCACAGTGGTGAAACCAATGAATATAAAGTAAATCTGGTATTGCTCATGAACGCTATTTATAATTCTTTGATAATAAAAAAATACTTTTTTTATTATCAATAATTTTGATGTAATTATACCATGGAAATTCTTAATTCTCAATATTCGTAGAATTCGTTGTTTTCAATCACATGTAGTTCTTTGACTGTTTTTATGTGATAAATCATAGTGTGTAAATTACATGCACTCATAGATAAGAGCATAAGGTAAAAGGTAAATTGAAAACGAAATATGAAATTATACAATAAATGTAGAATAAAACTTCATTTTTGATATAAAAAAAACGAAAAATATAGTAAATTATTATCAGTAAGAATTAGAGGTGAGGTTTGAACATGCATTATGAATATAAGACACGAAATACGTGTTCACAGAAAATAAGTTTTGATTTAGATGGGAATACTATAAGTAATATTGAATTTGAAGGTGGTTGTAATGGGAATTTACAAGCTATTTCAAAATTATTAGATGGAGCAAGCGTTGAATTAATTGAAGAAAAATTACTTGGAAATCTATGTGGGATTCGTCAAACATCTTGTACAGATCAACTTGCTAAAGCAGTTAGGAAAGCATATACAGAAGCAACTATTAAGTAAATTGAGCGTATTTGTTGATTTAGAGAATAAAGTTTTATAAAACCTAAAAATTGACAGATAGATTGTAGTATAATAGTATAGCAAATATGAAAGAAAATATTATTGTTTCGCCTTATATATTGGCGGATATTAAAAAATTAAATGAAGCAGGAGCGACATCAATTCTTGTTGGAATTGATGCTTTTCCTTTTGCCTCAACCATATATGTAAGTCATGATGAATTGCAGGAAGTTAGAAGACTAACCAAAGCATTAGGAATGAATCTCTATGTGAATGTGAATGCATTCTTTATGGAATGTGATTTGGATAGATTACTTGAAGAACTTGCTTTTATTAAAGAAGTAGATGTTGATGGTATTTACTTTACAGATTTAGCTGTATATACACAAGCAAGTAAACTGGATATGACAGATTTATTAATATATAATCCTGATACATTACTAACCAACCATTTGGATGTACAAGAGTATTTAAATCTTGGCTTACAAATGTGTACACTTGCTAGTGAAATTACACTAGAAGATATTGTATCTATTGCTTCTAAAGTACAAGGTCGTGTTGAAGTTATCATACATGGAAGACTGAGTATGATGCACTCAAAACGGACATTGCTTACAAACTATATGAAGTTTATTGATAGTGAACATAAAGTATATGAAAATAAAGACTTGTATTTGATTGAAGAAAAACGTGATGATCATATGCCGATCTTTGAAGATGTTAGTGGTACACATATGTACACTGGATTTACACTTGCTAGTTTCGAAGAAATGGAAGATTTTGTTGGTGCAGGCGTGCATGATTTTCGAATTGAAAGTATGTTTTATACAATAGAAGAACTTTGTCGAATCATTAAAGACTATCGCTATGTATTAGAACATCCTGAAAGTGGTCGTGCACTTTATCAAGAGTACGAAAGAAATCAAAAAGATCGTAATATTACCAAAGGATTTTTATATACAAAGACAGGAGCAAAAAAATGAGAAAGGTTGAATTATTAGCACCAGCTGGTGATTTAGCCAGACTGAAGGTTGCCGTTCGTTATGGGGCAAATGCTGTCTATTTAGGTGGTAAGAAGTTTTCATTACGCTCACGAGCAAGTAATTTTGATATTGAAGATATTGCAGAAGGTGTACAGTTTGCTCACGCACATGGTGCACATGTCCATGTAACGGTAAATATGTTGCCACACGAAGAAGATCTAGAAGGACTAGAAGCCTACTTAAAAGATCTAGAACGGGTAGGCGTGGATGCCATTATTGTAGCTAGTTTTCATATCATGAAACTAGCAAAGCAAGTCGCACCAAATTTGGAAGTACATGTAAGTACACAGCACTCAAGTACCAATAGTGGTGTTATTGATTTCTATGAAAAACAAGGAATGAATCGTGTCGTACTTGCTAGAGAGTGTACACTAGATGATGTTAAAGCAACGATGCAACATGCAAAACTTCCTGTAGAAGTATTTATTCACGGTGGAATGTGTATTTCCTATTCGGGTAGATGTACGATGTCAAATTCGATGACACTACGTGATGCAAATCGAGGAGGATGTGCACAAAGCTGTCGTTGGAAATATAAACTCTATGATAAAGATGTTCCAATTTATAAAGAAGATCATCTATTCTCAATGAGTAGTAAAGACTTGAATGCGATGCGTTTTTTACCGGAATTAATTGATGCAGGTGTTGCAAGTTTTAAAATTGAAGGACGAATGAAAAGTCCATATTATTTAGCTACTGTGGTACGTAGTTATCGCAAACTTATTGATACTTACCAAGAAACTGGACAACTAACAGATGCTGATTTTGATTGGGTGGTTCGTGAACTGGCCAAAGCAGAAAATCGTTTAACAGGACCTGGATTTTACGCAGGCTTACCGAAGATGGAAGACCATCTATATGGGGTCAATGGTGCTGGAGTATCACAAGAGTTTATTGCATATGTTCTTGACTATGATCAAGAGACGCAGATGGCAAAATTAGAAGTACGTAATAATTTTAAGATTGGTGATGAAGCAGAAGCTTTTGGACCAAGTTTAGATAACACTAATTTTAAAGTTGATACATTGTATGATGAAGATGGAGAAATCGTGGATGTTGCACGAAATCCAATGCAAGTTTTATACACAAAAGTAGATATAAAACTGCAAAAACATGATATGATAAGAAAAGTTATGACAAAGCGAGAAAAAGTATATTAGGAGGTAATTGTTATGAGACTAAAAAATAGTTTCTTCTATACGATCCGCGAGGATAGTAAAGATGAAGAAAGCCGCAGTGGAAATTTGCTTGTCCGTGCGGGGATGATTAAAAAAAGTAGCGCAGGGTTCTACATGACAATGCCCATGGGTCAACGCGTAATTCGTAAAATTGAAGACATCATTCGTGATGAAATGAATAAAGCTGGGGCACAAGAATTAACGATGCCTACGGTTATCCCAGAAGAAGTATATGAAAACAGTGGACGTCGTGAAGCATTTGGTTCAAATATGTTTGCTTTACGTGATCGTAATGATAAACGTTATGTCTTAGGACCAACACATGAAGAATTATTTGCCATGGCAGGGATGATGGATGGATCAAGTTATAAAGATTTTCCATACAACCTATACCAAATTCAAAACAAATTCCGTGATGAAACTAGACCTAGATATGGTTTAATTCGTACGCGTGAATTTACAATGAAAGATGCATATTCATATGATGTGGATTTAGCTGGACTAGATGTATCTTACCAAAAGATGTTTGATGCATACTGTAATATTTTTGATCGTATGCATTTAAATTATAAAATTGTACAAGCAGATACAGGAGCAATGGGAGGACTTTTAAGTGAAGAATTCCAAGCCATCACGGAAATTGGAGAAGACACTGTAGTTCTTTGTGACTCATGTGATTTAGCAAGTAACTTAGAAATTACACCAGTTGTAATTCAAGGAAATCCAAGTGATGAAGTAGAACTTGCTTATGAAATGGTAGAAACGCCAAATGCGAAAACCATTGAAGAAGTTGCTGCATTCTTTAATCAACCAGTAACAAGTTTTGTGAAAACATTAATCTACAATGTAGATGGTGAACTTTACGCTTTCTTGATGAAAGGGGATCGTGAACTTAACGAAACAAAAGTACTTAAATTATTAGGTGCTAATGAAATGGAACTTGCTACATTTGATGAGGTGGAACAAGCAACTCATGCAAAAGTTGGTTTTGCTGGTCCAATCGGTCTAGAAATCAAAGTTGTAATGGATAATGAAGTTGCTAATATGAAAAACTTTATTACAGGTGCAAACAAAACTGATCACCACTACAAAAATGTAAACGTAAAAGATTTCGATGTATATAAACAAGCAGATATCGTAAGTGTACATGAAGGAGATGTATGTCCTAAATGTGGTGGTAAATTGAACTTTGCACGAGGTATTGAAGTTGGGAATACATTTAAATTAGGTACGAAATATGCAGAAAGCATGAACTTCAACTATCTTGATAAAGAACAGAAATTACACCCTGTTGTGATGGGAAGTTATGGTATTGGAGTGCAACGTTGTATGGCTGCAATCGTTGAACAGTTCAATGATGAAAATGGAATTGTTTGGCCAATGAGTGTCGCACCATATCAAGTGGAAATCATTATCGTAAATGTAAAAGATGAAGCACAAGTAAAACTTGCTGATGCATTATATGAAGACTTACAAGCACAAGGCGTTGAAGTACTGTATGATGATCGCGATGAACGTGTGGGTGTAAAATTCAAAGATAATGAACTTATTGGAATTCCTTTACGTATCACAGTTGGTAAAAAAGCTGGTGAAGGTATTGTGGAATTCAAAACACGTACAACAGAAAAAGAAGAAATTGCTTCAAACACAGTTGTCTCATTTGTTAAAGAGAAAATTGCTGAAAGTATGTAGTTATTGAGGAATAATTAAAATTAGCTTGGGCGAATTCGCTTGAGCTTTTTTTGTTGAAAAATGTAAATAATTTAATATTTAGTGCAAGTGATAATGACAACTTTTATGTTACTCTTAAAGTATGAAGAGAATCTATTTACTGATTATTGCACTATTATTAGTTGCATGTACTGCAAAGAAAACGGAAGATGTTGCAATAGAATTACAGCCAAACAAAGGAGAAGTTGTAGGTATTACATTAAATGAAGTAAACCAAATGGTCGAAGATGAGGACAGTTTTGTAGTGATCTTCTCACAGACGTACTGTGGTTCTTGTATGAGTTTTTTCTCGCAAACAGATGAATATACAACAGAAGTTGGATTGAGACTGTATGATGTAACACTTGACAAGGAAGAAAGAAGTGAAACAGAAAACTTAGAATTGATGGAAAAGCATTTCTCTGGTTTTCAAACAACACCAACGATTTATGTTGTAAGTAAAGGTGAAATTGTTGGAACTCTTGATTCAAGTAAAGAAGAACCAACATTGGATGCCTATAAGACATTACTAAAAGAGAGTGGGGTAATTAAATGAAAAAAATAATGCAAATATGCAGTGTAGGACTACTTGCACTTGGCTGTGTTGCATGTAATAGTTCAACAAAAGCGGATACAACTGCAGTATGTATGATGCAAACAAGTATTGATGATATTCAATTTAAAAGCATTTACACAATGGAATACAACAAAGAAAAAGAAATTGTTCTTTCTTTACAAGCTGAGGAAACGTATTCAAATCTCGATAATGAACTATTCAGTGTTAACATTCGAAAAGATGTAGGAATGAAAGCTAGTGAATTAACTTCAATTGAAGGCTTAGAAGCACTTGTTCGTGATGAAACAGATGCTGAATATTTCAAGTTAGAAATTGATGGTGAAGCCTTAGATGTAGAAGATATGGTTTCAAAATACCCAGAATATAAAGCATGGATCAAAGATGGAAATATGAACATAGAAATGATCACAAATGCACTTATTATGGAGGGGTATTCTTGCGATTTAGATAGTAAATAACAATAAAAACAATCACAGATTTGTAGCTATAATCCATTTTTGGATTTATGCAATTTTCCGTGATTGTTTTTTACTATAATTTGATTATCATTATATTTCTATTAAAAAATAATGAATCAATATATTTATAAAATATCTATCAAATAATACCAAAAAAGATAAAGTACATGTTAAAAATTCTAAATCTTTTCTAAAAAATAGGTGTAATAATGTGATTGTAGTGTAAGGGCTTTCAGATTAAAAAGGTAGAAAATTGAGACAGGCTATCTATGAAATCTGATGAAGGGAGTGGTGTGTTTTAATACGTACAATTGTTTTTATGTATACATTTATTAGTTAATCGTTTGATATTCATATGAATAATATGAGAAGAGGGAAAGAATGAATAATATAACAAAAAAAATAAAGTTAGTCTCATTAGCTGCCTCAATCACATTAGGTGGATTTGCATCTTTACCGATGAACGTACTTGCTAAAGAAGGGATTCAAGCAACGGCGACAGATACGGAAGGATACACATTTATTGGAAGTGTAGAAACAGCTAAACAAAGTAAAAACAAAGTAGATTTAGTATTACAATCGGGAGAGAAAATAAGATTCACATTCTTGGATAAAGATCTATTCAGATTGTATATGGCACCTGATGGTGAGGATTTTAAGGAATATCCTACACCAAATTCAGTTGATCACAAAGCAACAATCACAGTTGCTTCAGATGACGAGTTCTACGCAAAAAATAATGTAGAACCAACACTTGTTGAAAATGATACAATAATCCAAATTAAAACGGATGCTTTGGTATTAGAGATCAACAAAGAAACTTCAATTATGAAATTAACGAAGACGAATGGGGAGATTGTTTGGGAAGAAGCACAACCTTTACGTTACAAAAAAGGAAGTACTTACCAAACACTAAAAACTTCGGCTGATGAATTTTACTATGGTGGTGGGACACAAAATGGTCGCTTCTCTCATAAGGGTGAAGTAATCGCAGTAAAAAACACAAACAACTGGGTGGACAAAGGAGTAGCGAGTCCTAACCCATTCTATTGGTCTACGAAAGGATATGGAGTTGTACGTAATACATGGAAACCAGGATCATATGATTTTGATTCTAAAGGACAAAATGTAGTTACAACGAAACACGACGAAACACGTTATGATGCATATTATTTTGTTGGTGATACACCACAAGAATTATTAAGTGGGTATTATGATTTAACAGGAACACCTGTGGAGTTACCAGAATATGCTTCATATTTAGGACACTTAAACTGTTACAACCGTGACTACTGGACAGAAGTTCCTCAAGGTACAGCTGGTGCTGTTAAACTTGGTAGCAAATGGTACAAAGAAGACAGTAAAACAGGAAGTATTAAAGAAACACTAAATGGATCTGCGGAAACAACAGCAGAGCAAATAATTAGAGATCACAAAGATAACGATATGCCATTAGGATGGTTCTTACCAAATGATGGATATGGTTGTGGATATGGTCAAACTGCAACGTTAGATGGCGATGTTCAAAACTTAGGAACATTTGCAAGTAATGCACTTGCTAAAGGTGTTCGTACTGGGTTATGGACACAATCAAACTTATGGCCAAAAGATCAAAGCAAGCCGCAAAAAGGCGAACGTGATATCTATAAAGAAGTTGATGCAGGTGTTGTCGCTGTAAAAACTGACGTTGCATGGGTTGGTAATGGATACTCAATGGCGTTAAATGGAATAAGTGTTGCATATGATGCAATTACAAAAAACTCAGGATTAAAAGCAAACATCGTATCATTAGATGGATGGGCTGGAACACAACGTTATGCAGGTATTTGGACAGGTGACCAATATGGTGGTAAATGGGAATACATTCGTTTCCATATTCCAACATACATTGGAACTTCATTGTCAGGACAACCAAATGTCGGAAGTGACATGGATGGAATCTTTGGAGGTAAAAACACAACCGTTTGGACACGTGACTTCCAATGGAAAGCATTTACAACGTATATGCTAGACATGGATGGTTGGGGATCAAACCAAAAATCACCTTATGCATTAGGTGAAGATGGAACATCAATTAACCGTTCATACTTAAAATTAAAAGCAATGTTGATGCCGTACAACAACACAATGTCACATGAAGCTACAGTGAACCAAGGATTGCCAATGATTCGTGCAATGTTCCTTGAAGATCCAAATGCGTATACATACAGTAGCAAAACACAATACCAATACATGTGGGGTGACAACTTCGTAATTGCACCAATCTATCAAGATACAGCAAGTGATGCTGCTGGAAATGATATCCGTAACGATATTTATCTTCCATCAACAAGCGATGTATGGATTGATTACTTTACAGGTGAACAATATGAAGGTGGACGCATCATTAATAACTTTGATGCACCGATTTGGAAATTACCAGTTTTCGTAAGAAATGGTGCAATTATTCCGATGTATGCTGAAAACAATAACCCAATTGCGAAAAGTGCAGAAAACACAGATGGATTAGATCGTTCAATCCGTCGTGCTGAATTCTATCCATCTGGAGATACTGAATTTGAAGTATATGAAGATGATGGAATCACTTTAGGTGGAGCTGGAACAACTACAAAAATTACAAGTAGTGTAGTTGGTGATGTTGCTACATTAAAAACAGCAAAAACAAATGGTACATACACAGGTATGGTAGACAAACGTTCAAACGAATACATCGTTAACGTTTCAAAAGCACCATCAAGTGTAACTGGAAATGTTGCTGGTAAAGATGTAACATTCACTAGTGTTAACTCAAAAGAAGAGTATGAAGCTGCTACAGGAAATGTATACTTCTATGATGAAAACCCAAGTATTTTTGTAAAAGAATTTGCATCTGCTGGTTCAACTTACGAAAACACAGATAAAACTACTGCTCCTAAGCTATATGTAAAATCAACAGATAAAGTAAGTATTCATAACTATGACTACACAGTTGTAGTAAATGGTTTTGCAAATGACCAAGGATTAGTAAAAGATGTATTGGATACTACATTAACAATACCTACAAACATTCGCGGAGAAAACATTGAAGATTTATCATTCACTGCTGTGTGGGATGATGTTGTTAATGCAACAGGATACGATGTTGAAATTTTCGATGGAGTATATGTAAATAATCCACAAGCAAGATATGAAGTGGTAGATTTAGACTATGATACTGAATACACTTTCCGTGTTCGTACAAGAGTTGATAACACATACTCTGAATGGAGTGATTATGTAACCGTTCGTACAAATGTTGACCGTTACCGCAATGTTGTTCGTAACTTAGATGTAACTTGGAAATATGGAGATAGTCACGGGGCGTTGAAAAATGGTTTCGACTTTGATCAAGGAACCATGTTCCACTCATCAAATGCAGTTACTGAAGATCAACAAATGATTATCGATATGGGTGCTGCATATACAATGGATAAATTTACATACCAACCTCGTATGGATAACAAAGGAAATGGTGCAGTAGAGAAAATGAATTTATATGCATCAGTTGATGGTGTAACATATGAAAAAGTTTGGGATGGAGATGCAAACCCTGCATGGACATACAACAAATCAGATATGAGTGTTGAAGATGTTAAGGAAATTCCATTAAACAACAAAAAAATTCGTTTCTTCAAAATTGGAATTATCTCTTCAACTGGAGGATTCTTCTCTGCTTCTGAACTAATGCCTTATAAAGTAGAAGGGACAGGACCATGGGTAGTAGGAGATGCTAACAACTCTGGCGAATTAGAAGATGGAGATCTAATGTTCTTTGAAAACTACATTGGATTAAATTCAGTAGATGCAGATTGGGAATACACATCCGTATTAGCAAACCTTAATGGAAATGATATTCTTGATGGATATGATTTATCATTTGTTGCTAGATTGTTAGGAACACCAGTTAAAAATGCTGAAACTGGGGCCGATGGTAAATTGATGTTAGTTCCTTCAAAAACGGATATTAAAGCAGGTGATGTTGTAAATGTTGATGTATATGGAATTGGATTGAAAAATGTAAATACTATTTTCGTTGAATTCCCAATTGATACAAATACAATGGACGTGTCACAAGCGGCACAACCAAGTATTTCAACAATTGCAATGCGAAACTTCTCAAAACTAAGAAAACACAGTGATAACAATGTAGATAACTACATTGCATTTACAAATGTTGGTCAACAACAATTGTTAAATGGGTCAGGTACAGTTGCGACATTTAGTTTTACTGCAACTGCTGATTTCACATGGAATCATGATATGAGTCGTGCACAACTTGTTGGACAAGACTTAACAGAAATTGATGCAAGAATTGATGAAAGTCAAACACCACAAGTTCCAGAAACAGTTAATGTACTTAATGAAGCAGATATCAAATCAATTAAGTTCTCTAATTCAGAAAGTGCAGACATTCCTGGTGCTGATTTATGGCAACAATCTGATTGGAAAACTCGTTTATTTGATGGTGATAAAACTGGAGAATTAGCTGAGTTCAAATGGTATCATTCAGAGACTGATATTCCAGCATACGTAATGTTACCAACAGATATGGAATTCACATTAAATAAGGCAGAACCAGTATCAAAAGTCGTTGTACACAATAGAAAAAGTAGTAATGGTTCAATTAAAAAAATCAAGGCTGTAGCATACAATGGAACAACTGCATACGACTTGGGAACAATTACAAACCCAGAAAGTACAGAAATTACATTTAGTATTCCTGCAGAAGCGAAAAAGATTGATCGAATTGTTATTACGCCAATGGAAAGTTCTGGAAGTGCAACAGGAACACAAACAGGAACTGAAACAAACCGTATGTTATCAATTCACGAAATTGAAATTATTAGTGATGCAACAGTAAAAGCTACAGGTATTGCATTTGCTGATGATGCAATTAGTGAAATGAATGTTGGTGCCTTAGAAGAAATTTCAGCAGTAGTATTGCCAAATAATGCTTCAAACCCATTATATGAAATTACAAGTAGTGATATAGAAACAGTACGTGTAAACAAAGTCACACTAGGAGATCACTATGCATACGTACTTGAAGCTCTAAAAGAAGGAACTGTTACGTTAACAGCTACAAGTGAAGATGGAAACTTTAGTGCAACACACACATTACATGTAGTGAAAGGTATTGATGCTACAGAATTGCAAAAAGCAATTAATACATTTGATGCATTACCACCACAACTATATACTGCAGACACATATAATGCAGTGAAAGTACTTGTAGATCAAGCAAAAGTATTATTAACTGGAGATCCTACACAAGCTGAAGTAAATACGATTACAATTCAAATTGCAAATGCTTCAAAACTATTGAAATTAAAAGGTTCAAATGAAGAACAACCAACAAGTACAAATATCATGGATTTATCAGATGCAACACTATTCTATGAAACAAGTTTTACATCTGCTGAAAAAGAACATGGTGATTTAGCATTTGATGGTGATATTACTACATTCTGGCATTCTAACTATGGTTCAAGTTATAAATTACCTCAATACATCGTTGTGGATTTAGGTGATACATATAACTTAGAACAAATTAATATGTTAGCACGTCAAAACAGTAGAAATGGTGGTGTAACGCATTACCGTGTTGAAGTAAGTACTACTGAAGGAGATAATTTAACAATTGATGATTTAGATTTCTATCCTGTAGTTGAAGGTTACTTCGAAACAGAAAATGGAGAATTGGTTGATCGCGCGAAAGCAAAAGAAATTAAGTTCGATACAGTAGAAGCTCGTTATGTAAAATTTATCGCTTTAGAATCAGTAGGAAGTTCAGCTGATCAAGCAAACCGTTATGCTTCGATTGCCGAACTAACAATGTTTGGTAAAAAGAGTGTAACATTTGAAATACTTCAAGATGTACTTGCAGAAGTTGATGGATTAAATGAAGATGACTACACATCAAGTACTTGGAGTGATTTAATGGCTGCATACGATGTAGCGAATGCACTTACAGACACATCATCAAAAGAAGATATTAAAGCAGCGATTACTGATTTAAAATCAGCACAAACTGCCTTAACTCGTCGTGCTTCAAACATAGCACTTACAAGTTTAAAAGATAAAATTGCAAAATGTGAAGCACTAGAAGGATCATACACTACAAGTGACTTTGCAGCTATGAAAGCATTACTTGTAGATGCAAAAGCATTGATTGCAAAAGGTGATGCAGATATTAGTTCAACAGAAGCTACTGCTATGTTATTGGCATTAGTAAATGAAGAATTAGCATTAGGAGAATTATCTGATGTTTATGCAATGCGTAGTACATTGGCGATGGTCGTTGAATTAGCAGGTGAAGAACTAGCTAATGCGACAAATATCCGTCCAGGTAAGATTACACAACTTACAAATGCACTTGCTGCAGGTCAAGCGTTGCTAGATGCTGAAAGCAAAGATGTTGCTGCTATGGAAAAAGCAATGAAAGATATTAATGCAGCTGTAGAACAATTATGGGAAATCGTAAATAAGAGTGATTTAGAAACAATTATTGATACTGCTAAAGATGTTGAAGCAGATGGATATACTGTAGATAGCTACAAAGCATTACAAGATGCAATTGCTGCTGGTGAAATTGTAGCAGCTAATGATGATGCAACAACTACGGAAGTTGCAGATGCAACACAAGCAATTTATGATGCAATTGCTAACCTTGAACGTGAAACAGTATTGAATAAAACTGCACTTATCAATGAAATTGCACTAAGTGAAACAATCGTAGCGGCTAGTGACCGTTATGTTCCTAGTTCAATTAAAAACTTACCAGGTGCAATTGATGTTGCAAAAGCAGCTCTTGCAAGTGCAACAACTCAACAAGAACTTGATGATGCTACTAAAGCATTAATGAGCGTACGTATGAAAGCAAGATTAAAAGCTGATACTGCTGCTTTACGTGCATTAAAAGAAAAAGTAGAAGCAATGAACCTTGATGGTTACACTGCAAGTTCAGTAATGGGTGTGAAAAATGCATTAGCACATGCTGCAAATGTAATTAGTGATCCTGAAGTAAGTCAAGATGTTGTGGATACAGCTTTGGCTGGACTACAAAATGCAGTTGATGCATTAACGCCAATTACTACAACGCCTGGAGGCGATGATGTAAATACACCAAAACCTGGTGATAATGGAAATGGTGTGATTGGTAACCCAAGTGTGGCACCTGATGGAAGTGTAAACTCAGGTGATACGACAGATGTAACAAGTCTATATGGACTTCTTGCTCTTGCACTTATGGGACTAGGTGTCTTAGGACGTAAAAAGTATAAAAACCACGAAATAAAAGAATCCGAATAATTAATCTCCTGTGACTTATTGTTTAGATAAGCACAAACAAAAGGCCGGGTGAAAACAAGTTGTACACTCGGTCTTTATTTAAAATATGTGGTTATATAATAATTTCGTGTGTTTAGAATGATTGAGATATGTATCAAGTAGGAGAAGTAAAGGACTTTTGCTTGATTAGGAAAACAGGGAGTGAAAAATGTATAAAATAATTAAACGACTTTTCATGACGTTTGTTGTGACATGTATATGTATGACAACCTGTATCACAGGTGTTGATGCAGTGCTATTAAAAGCAGTTACTGATGAAGTTCTATATGTAGATTTTGAAGGACAAGTTGATGACCAATCGGGAAATGGTAATAACGGTACCTTAGTAGGAAGTCCTGATTTCGTGAGTGGTATTAAAGGAAAAGCCATTCACATTAAGAATGCCGGATCAACAGCAACACAATATGTAAACTTTGGAAAACCAACAGACCTACAATTTGGTGAAGGAAACTTCTCGTATTCACTATGGTACAACAGTGCTGGTAGTAATGATGATATGATCCTTGGAAATAAAGATTGGAATAGTGGTGGAAACCGTGGATGGGGTCTAGCAACATTTAGTGATGGAGTGAGAGCTAACATTGCAACAAATGGTCGTAAAGATGCATATTATATTAAAGTTAATGATCAAAAGTGGCATCATATTGCAGTAAATTATGACCGTAGTGGAGACATGGTTGTGTATGTAGATGGAGTTGAGTTTAAGCGTTTAGCAATCAACACATTGACAGGAACAACAGATTCACTTGATGTGGTGTTAGGAGCTGATGGAAATAAAGGGTTTGCACTTGCAGATGGATATATCGATGAATTACGTATGTTTAGACGTGTTATGAGTGCTGAAGAAATCAGTGAGCAATACATGGATGATGGACTCCCATATCTACGCAAAATGCATAAAGAACAATATGCGCAAATTAAAGGTAATCAAGAATACAACAGTGACTTAAAACAAGCGTATAAAGTATTAGTTGATGAATTACACCAAGATAATTTAACAGCGGCTCAATTAAATGAATTGACACCAAAGTTAGTTAGCGCATATGAAGCAGTACAAGCAAGTGCACCAGATGCAGTGCCTGGACTTGTGTTACATACAACATTCGATGATGATACAGCTACAGACATTAGTGGTTGTGCCAATAATGGATCAGTAGTTGGAAATCCTGAATATGTAACTGGTGTGAAAGGAAAAGCGATTCACATTCAAAATACTGGATTAGCTGCTACACAATATGTAAACTTTGGAAAACCAGAAAGTCTAATGTTTGGTGAAGAGAATTTTGCGTATTCACTATGGTACAACAGCGCAGGTAGTGAAGATGATATGATTCTTGGAAATAAAGATTGGAATAGTGGTAAAAACCGTGGATGGGGATTATCTACATACAATAATGGTGTTCGTACAAATATTTCAACTACAGATCGAGTAGATATAAGAGAAATTAAAATCAATGATCAAAAGTGGCACCATATTGCGGTAAACCATGATCGTACAGGCGATATGGTTGTGTATATTGATGGTACAGAGTTTAAACGTATTGATATAAGTAAGATTCCAGGAAATGTAGATGTTCTTGATGTTGTATTAGGTGCAGATGGTAAAAAAAGTTTTGCGATGGCAGACGGATACATTGATGAGCTTTACATGTACAACCGTTTGATTACACAAGAAGAAATTAATGAGCAATATGATGTAATCAAGTTGGAAAGTACAATTAAGAAATATCAAGCAATCGTTGCTGAAGCAAAAACAAATGGCACAGATGCAACAAAAATTGCTGAACTTGAAAAAGCAATTCAATCAGTAATTACAATTAAAGAAGCTGGCGGAAGTTTGGATATTAATCGCTTAGTAGCAAATTTAGATATTGCATATGAACGTTTCCAAACAACTGAAACTCCAGCAATGAGTTTTGAAGTAATTAGTGATCCTCACATTCAAGGAACAGATCGTTCATCTAAAAATAGTGCAAACTTAATTGACGCACTAGAAGATATTGGATATCTAAACCCAACATCATCAGCTGTTTTATATCCTGGTGATTTGACTGACTATGGAAGAGAAAATGAATATAAAGGATTCTATGATATCATTGAAAACTTTACACCACAAGGTACAGAAAGTTTCGTAACTTTAGGAAACCATGATGTTCGTTGGCAACCAAGTGGATGGGAAGAAGCAAAAGCTCGTTACTTGAAATACAACAAAAATATCATGGGAGACACAGATGGACGTGTTTACTATGATAAATGGATTGATGGGTATCACTTTATTTCATTATCAACAGAATCAGATTTAAAAGATCAAGCTACATTATCTGCTGAGCAATTACAATGGTTAGATAACAAACTTAGTGAAAATGATGATCCTGAACGTCCACAGTTCATTATCATTCACCAAACAATCAAAGGAACATATGACCAAGCAGATGAAGATGTTATAAAAGAATCTGAAGAAGTGAAAGCTGTTTTAAGAAAACATAAAAATGCAGTTATGTTTACTGGACACATTCATAATGGAATCGATTTAATCTCACATGTGAACTATGGATATGGAACACAAGTGGATGTACCTTCATTCTACTATTCAAGTTTTGGTAGTAAAGTAAACCAAGTTGGATATCAAGTCAATGTATTTGATGGTGGACAAATTCAAATTCGTTTAAGAGATTACAAGAATGATACGTTCTTAGATGAATATGAAATGAACTTCAACATTGATGATGTACAAGAAAGTGCATCGTCACCTGATGTACCAACAGATGTATGTAAAGTTACTGCTGGTTCAGAACAAAGTACATCTGAAGATGCAAGTAAGTTAATTGATGATGACTTAACTACAATGTGGCACTCAAAATACAGTAACGACACTCGTGAAAACCAATATGTAATCTTTGAACTTGATAAAGAAATGGAAGTTAATGGAATGCGTTACGTACCACGTCAAAGTGGAATTAATGGAAAGATTAACGCATATGAAGTATATACCTCAGTTAATGGAACGGACTATACGTTACAAACAACTGGAAAATGGTATGGTCACCGTAATACGCAGTTTGCAAGTTTTGATCCTGTAGTAGCAAAATATGTAAAACTTCAAGTAGTAAGTAACTACGGACCTGGACTTTATTCCTCTGCAACAGAAATGCGTGTGACACAACCGAAAAAAGCAAATTCTGAAGCATTCGATGCACTACAAGAAGTGATTGTACGTGCTAAAGCTTTGATTGATGCAAATAAAGAAGCATCAACAACGAAAACTTCATGGACAAACTTTAGGAATGTATATGATGAAGCAGTCTTAGTGACTTCTGATGCTGAAGATGTAGCAATTCTAGATGTAACATTACGTTTAGAAACGGCAATGACTGGTTTAGTTGATCGTGCTTCAACAGCTGACTTTGAAGCTCTAGTAGCAAAAATTACAGAATATGAAGCATTAGCTGACAAATACAGTGATGCACAGTTTGCAGGTATGAGAACTGCAATTGGTGAAACTAAAACACTTGTTGCTAAAGGAAATGCAGATGTATCTGCAACTGATGTAGCAAATGCAACTAAGAAATTAACTGATGAAAAAACAAAATTAGATGCAATTAGTCAAGGTGATCTCGATGAAATTCGTGCATTACTTACAACAACAATTGCAAATGCAACAAAAACACTTGAAGAAGCAAAAAATATGCGTCCTAGTACTGTAACAGCTGTGGAATCAGCAATTACAAATGGACAGTCATTATTACAAGCAAGTGAAACAAACATTACAATCCTTACAGACGCAATTCAACGCATTGTGGATGCTGTAGCTAAATTAGAAACCATTGTAGATAAAACTGAGATTACACAAATGATTACACTTTTAGAAGCATTAACTGAAAGTGACTACACTGAAAAATCTTGGAAAACACTACAAACAGCAATCACAAATGCAAAAGCAGTTGTCGCAAATGATGATGCAACAACTGAAGACGTACGTCTAACACAAGAATCTCTATATGCAGCTCTTAACGGTCTAGAAAAAGTAAAAGTATTTGTAAAAGACAATTTACAAAAAGAAATTGCAACTGCAGAAATTATTCTTGTGAATAGTGATAAATATGTAGCTAGTTCAATTAAGGACTTAGCTACAGCAGTAGCAACTGCTAAACAAGCGCTAGCTGATGCAACTAGTCAAGCTGATATTGATGCAGCAACTAAAGCATTAATGAGCGTTCGTTTAAAAGCACGCTTGAAACCAGATACAGAACGTTTAGAAAACCTCCTTTCGAAGACAGCTGATTTGGACACACGTCTATACACTGTTGAAAGTGTAGCCGCTTTAGATAATGCAATTACGAAAGTACTTTCATTACTTGAAAATGAAGAAGCTACACAGGCAGAAATTGATGCAGTATATAGTGAATTAGCACAAGCAATGAAGAACTTGGTAAAACAAGCTCCTAGTACATCCCCTGAACAAAATAAACCAAACAACACACAAGTCAACAATAATGGGGCTGGTGTAAATTCTGGTGACACTACAGATACAACAGCACTATATGGTTTACTCGTACTAGCACTTGCTGGTGTAGCCCTTTTTGGAACACGAAAATATAGACAACATAAATAAAACACACATGTTAGACGCAAAAAAGCTCGGGCCATAATGCTCGAGCTTTTTTGTGTTATGAAGTAATTTTGTTGATGAGTTGATTGAATTTCTGAATCCGGGCTAAGCCATAGGATATTCCAAAACTAAGCACACATAATATAATGTAGAATACTATCGTATTTCCTAAAATGCCTAGTGGAACTTTTTGCATAGCGATAATAATCATTGGATGTAAGATATACATATAAAGTGATGTGTTTCGCCATACAATATTTCTTGGTTTCTCTTTGGAAACAAGTAATGTAAATAGTGAATACGTAAATGGAATGAGTGAGATATACATTGTATTGTGTATATCAGAACGAACAATATGAAATTGATACAAAATGATACCTTCCAAAAGTAGTGCGATTGCGCTGATAATTAGATCACTCATATGAAACACTAATTTATTGCGCTGTATTTTGCGTGCGATATAGGCACCTAATACAAAGAATATCGGAGCCATAAAGATTCCATTTCGTGTACTTTCAAAGATGAAGAAGATACCATCATACAATGTGGAAATGATTGGTGTTTGGAAGATAAATCCATAATACGAATCACCAAATAAACCAATGACATATAGTACACCTGCAAAGAAGATAGACGACTTCATATTGAAGGTTTTTAGAAGTAACCAGGCAACATAGGCACCAACTAGAGAGCCCATGAAGAACCACAAGTGATAAAATGTACCATTCCATAAGAATTGTTGGAGTAGTAGATGAATATCACTCCATTGTTTATAACTGCCACCAATAAAATTAAATGGTAAGTAGATAATGATACATAAAATGTAATATTTTAAATTGCGCTTCATAAATGCGAATACTTTATCTTTGGTTTGTGTATTCTTTAGATTGTTGTTGAATAAAAAGAATGCAGAACTTACAAAGAAAAAAGGTACAGCAATTCGAGCAATAATTCTTGTGTATGTATAATCCAGTGTGGTATTAATAGATGAAAATACTGGATAGTGTGCTGCGATTACAAGTAATGCAGCCAGTATACGGAAAGTATCAATCCTTCCATATTCTTTGTGTTTCATGATATTCCCCCTCATAAAAAAGCTATAACAATCTTACCATATATTTGATAAGTATGTTATAGCGTACTAGTCGTGTCGGTATCGAATAAGTTGAATTTCTAAATGATTGGTTGTATGTGTGACGTTTGCTTCATCGATTAATGAGTTTAGCAAGTCAAATTCGAACTCATTACTAAGATCACTTGTCCCAGTCAAATTCCAATACATTTCTTCTACTGCTTCTAATCGGTTACCAAATAGTTTACCTTCAAGATCATCTACCATTGATTGATAGATGTCTTTATAATCACAAGTTAAGGAAATGATGTGTGCATCGATTTCCTCTTTTATGTGAATATGGATATCGTTTGCCCCTATGGCATACGCATACGTCGTAAGTTCTTCAGATATCTTACTTATAATACGTTTGGTGTGTCTCATGATACAACTTTATATGCTGGGTCGATATCGCAAAGTTCTTTAAAGGTATCAATTTCAATAATATCACCTTCATGAACTGGTTTAATATGCACGCTATAGTGATCAATGCATTCACGTAATGCAACTTCATCCCAGTATTTTTCTTTACCGCCTGGACTTTGGTATACAGTTTCAATATCGGTTGCTAGTTTTTTTCCATCTTCTGCACTCCAATAAGAAATTCCATACATGTGGTGGCAGTTTTTACCACCAACTGCAAGTTCTGTGATAACACCTTTCTTTGAATAGAAACACCAGTCATCAGTGACGTCTACTTTTTTACCCAAGTAGTTGCTGTTGTATTCGTAAGCACGAATAATCTCTGGGTTATATAAGACTAAATCCGATTCTAGTACATAAGCATTTTCAAGTAAGTCTTTGGCAATATATGCACTTGAAATATTGTTTGCTTCATTGTAGAAATCGTTATCAATGAATGTAATCATTGGATATTTTGTTAGTAGGGTATCGAATTGTTCTTTCAAATATCCACGAACAATTGTAATATCTTCAATTCCAGCTGCAAGAACTGCATCAATTAAGGTATCGATGATACGTTCGCCTTTCACTTTGATTAAAGGTTTTGGTGTATTTAAAGTAACAGGAACCATGCGGCTACCAAATCCTGCTGCCATAAAGATTGCACGTTTTACCTTATACGGTTCTAATGCTTTGTATCCAGCTGCAGTAACTTCATATTTCGATTTTCCTAATACGTCAATGTATCCAAGTTCTTGTAATTCTTGGATAGCTTTGTTTACAACGCCAAGCGATACATCTAATTGTTTTGCAATATCGCGTTGTGCGTATTTTTCTTTCTTTTGCGTAAATGTAACAAGTACTTCAAATTGTTGATGTGTCATAGTTATCTCCTAATAATCTCTTCCTCTAGTGTATCATTTTCTACACGTTTTGAGAACCTCGCTTCTTGTTGTCGACGTCTTTGTTTAGCAAATACATCAATGATTGGTAAGACAAATAATGCAACTAGTCCGGCAGAGAATCCATTGTTATATAAATTGATCCCTCCGTGATACGCTCCGATGCTTTGTACTAAAGCTAAATGTAGCATTCCTGTCACAATTCCAGCAACCCAGCCAAACTGTCCAGCAATTGGTGCAAGTCCGGTTGCAAATAAGGCAGCAAGTAAAATCACTGGTTCATGTAAGGCTCCCATTCCTATATATCCAGCAATGACTACACCTAGGACTAAAGGAATAGTATTTCGTAAGTGTTTACCAAATCCTCCAAAACCGACAATTGTAAGTATTCCACCAATTGTAGGTCCATTAATATGTCCACCAACAAGCAGTACATAACTTGTGTAGGTAATGCCTAGAATTCCCATATTGAATAAAACGGGACCGCAATTATCCGAACGAATGAAATCACTAACAAGACGTCCAGAGCGTTTCATCAGTTGGCGATAATTACGAAGTACGTGTTTATCTAAAATACATGCACAAATGATAAAGCAAATGAACACTCCATATAATAAAAGGATAACACCAAGATGGTGTGAATCATACCAATGTAATACTGGTGTACTTTCATAACCGATTTGTGAGATGATTGCATAAATAATCGTGCCAGCAAGTCCAGCACCAAAGCCAACATTATATAAGTTATATCCTTGGTGAACTGCTAAACAGGCATTAGAGACAGGTGCTAAAAAGAAACCAACTGCCACAGTTACTAAAAATGCCATGAGTAGTGCTGCAACTGTATTGTTGTGCCACAAGGCGAGTTCACTAGTTAATGGCGCTAAACTTGTCCCAAAGAAAGCAATATAGATATACTGTCTAAAAGGATGTTTTTGAAGCTTTGCAAAGATGTATACGCCTGTGATGATTCCCCATATATTGACAATGTTTTTACCAAACATCCCAAATCCACCCATGAGAAATACAGCAGCGATTGCCATTCCACTAAGTTTCGCTTTAGATAGTTGCAATAAGCCAAGAGATAAAAGCATCAACAATCCTGCATTTAAAAAGGTCGCACCAAATCCAGCAATCTCTACATAGTCTGTAATTAGGCGATCTCCTTCCATAATTATTGTGGACATTCCATTTATAATATTACTTACGGAATCCAATAAAAAAGCACTACCAATAAAGATAAGTGCGAAAAGTATAAGAAAAATTTTAATTTGATGGTCTTGTGTGTTCTGTAGTTTCGAAATCGTATCTTGCATAAGGCCCTCTTTATATTCTTTATAGTATTAGTATACAGGAAAATAAAACCGTAAAAAAGTACAAGTCTTTATTTTTTATGAACGAATCGTCGATGAATACTACATAATGAATATACTTACATTTATGAAACAATTTACATTATAGCAAAGAAACTTTTTTCAAAAATGCTTTTTTTTACTGGTGTTTTAGTGTACAATGGTACTAATGTTTAATGGAGTGGAGGTAATTTAATGAAAGAAAAACTATATTTACATGACAATGTGGCGATTATTAATTTCGACTTAGCATACCCTACATCAATGTCTGAACTACTCGGTTCTAGATCGTTAGGTTTATTTGCGAAAAAATATTTAAAACATTTGGAAAAACGTGATCCAGACTTACATGCTTGGGTAACTAATGGATTTACAATGGATCAAGCTACACGTGCACTATCACGCGTGTTCCGTCAACTCATCGTAATGAATCCAGATGAAATTGATGATTACTACTTAACAGATAAAGCGAAATTACTTGAATTTGTCGAAGGTCTATACAACTACTGGAAATCTCACCAACGTTTCTCTTATACAAGACAACGTTACACTGGTAGAAATGCATCAAGCTTCGTGCTTTCAGATTCTAACTTCAATACATTACTTCGTAGTTCATACCGTTTCCTTGAACAAAAACTTCAAGGAAGAAAAAGTGGTGTGTACCGTCAGTTACAAGCAGGAACGAACTCAGCGATGTCAACATATCGTGCACGTAAGTTAGCGTTCCCTGAAACATATAAAGCGTTTGCGGATATCCCTATGATTGAAGCAGTAATGTTACGTACACCAATGATCTTAACAACAAGATCAAACAAACGTACAGGTATGTTTGAAGAAACGGATAGAAACCCTGTAGAATACTTTACTGGAGATAAGAGTACTTGGTTTTGCTACCCTGCAAAAGTTGGGGATTTATTAGTACATATTTACTTCCACCGCGATTTCACTTGTAGTGGAGTATCACTGGCTAACTTATTTGAATTAGCAAACCCAGAAGAAGCACAACAAAAACCAGATGCAATTGTCCAATTTGCAAATCAAGATGGTAAAGATGAAACGAAATTCTTCTATGATGAAGAAAACGATATTTATGTAGGTAGTGTTTCTTACATGCAACAAGCAGAATACTTTGGATATATGAAGAAAATGGTACTTACATTACACAACCTTGTTATGATGAGACGTGGTTGGTTACCAATTCACGGTGCCTTTGTTAATATCACACTTTACGATGGAAAACGTAAAGGTATTATGTTAATGGGTGATAGTGGAGCTGGTAAATCAGAATCAATTGAAGCCTTAAAAGCATTAGGTAATGATGTAATTAAAGATATCGAAGTTGTCTTTGATGACATGGGAACGATTCACATCGAAGATGGTGTTCCTTATGGACAAGGTACAGAAATTGGTGCCTTCATCCGACTTGATGACTTAGATCCTGGAACTCCATACCGTGATATGGACCGCTCAATCTTCATCAACCCAGATGTATTGAATGCACGTGTTATCACACCTGCTGCACCATATAGCGTAATTGCACGTAACCATAAAATCGATTTATTCTGTTATGCAAATAACTACGATACAGATTTAGGTATGCGTCAAATTGAAGATATGGATGAAGCAAAACCAATCTTCGTTGAAGGTAAACGTATGGCTAAAGGAACAACGCAAGAAGTTGGTTTATCAACTACGTACTTTGCTAACCCATTTGGACCAATGCAAAAACAAGAAGTTTGTGATCCAATCATTGATGAAGTCTTTGATACATTGAAAGCAAACAACATCTACGTTGGAGAAATCTTCACACACTTAGGTCTTGACCGTGGTGACCGTGATGGTATTAACGTAGCTGCTCAAGAATTATTAAAATTCATCCAAGAAGGATAGAACTCATTTAGACATTTCACAATATAGTGAAGTGTCTTTTTTTTGTTTGTTGAAATTGGTGAAAATCAAAGAACAAATAGTAGAAAAGCGAACTGAATTCATTTTACTTGTTGAAAACGTGGATTTTTAACACGAAACATGATAATATCTTGGTAAAGTTGTTGAAAATCTAAATAATAAAAGATTTTCGTAGGTTAGGAGGAGTTAGATGGCGTATTTATTACTTTCAAAAGAGTTTTATAAAAATCCTGATAATTATGAATTGCTATATAAGCAAAGATTTTATAGTGAGTCATCTGTTCATTTGAATTTTAGAGTTAAAGAAAATCCTTCATTTTTTGTAATTAATAATGAAATTTCGAATAAAATAGCTGAGGTATATAAACTCAGTGGTGTTATAAAAGATTTATTCAATGATTTGCCAGAAGTAGCAAAGCAATCGTTTCAACAGATGATACTAATTGAGGAAATTATGATCACCAATGAAATCGAAGGAGTTTCTAGTACAAAAAAGGAAATTGAGAGTGCAATTGAAGAAGATAAAAAAGTAAAAATGAAGAACCTAGATACTAGGTTTATTGGTCTTGTAAATAAGTATAGTAGTATTATAAACAAGCAAAACATCAACTTGAAAACATGTGAGAATGTTAGGAAGCTTTATGATGCATTCGTTTTAAATGAAATTGAAGACAAAGATAAACCAGACGGAAAAATGTTTAGAAAGGAAATTGTAAATGTAATAAGTGCTACTCAAAAAGTTCTGCATAAAGGATTATATCCTGAGCAAGTTATAATTGAAACAATGCAAGAATGCTTAGATTTCGTTAATGACGAACATAATGAACTAAACACGTTGGTAAGGATTGCTCTTTTTCATTATATGTTTGGATATATTCATCCGTTCTATGATGGGAATGGAAGAATGAGTAGGTTTATAAGTAGTTATTTACTGAGCAAGGAGTTAGAACTTTTTGCGGGTTTAAAGCTGTCTTGTTCTATAAAAAATAGAATTAATGATTATTATGATGCATTTAAAATATGCAATGATGATAAGAATAAAGGAGATTTAACCCCATTTGTTTATACTTTTATTGATTTTTTATTGGATTCATATAAAAGTTTAAGAAAGGAATTAAAAGCAACAAAATTTAAATTAGACTTCTATATAGATAAACTTAAGATGATTACGACAGAAGAGAAAAAAATTAATTTTCTATATGTGCTTCTTCAAAATTCACTTTTTGAAGATGATGGTCTATCGGTTAGTGAATTAAAAACAATTCATTCAATTGGGGAATCAAAAATCCGTGAAATTCTTCGAGAGTTTAGTAGCAAGAAAATAATAACATGTAAAAAAATATCAAAGAAAAAGCTTTATCGAATTGATTTAGAATCGCTTGAGAAAATGTAATATAAAGCATAATATGTGAATGATTCGGTATATATAGACTCGTTTTGAAAAAGTATTATATAAAGTAATAGATAGGAAGTGTCATATGAAGAAACTACAAAAAACTAATGCAATGCGTATTCTTGAACAAAAGAAATTTGAATATCATACATATAGTTATGTACCAAGTGAAGATGGTAAACCTGGAGAAAGTGCTTTGCAAATTGGAAAGCCAGCAGAGATGATATACAAAACCCTTGTATGTGTAGCCAAAAGTAAACAACACTATGTATTTGTAATTCCTGTATTACATGAATTAGATTTAAAGAAAGCCGCAAAAGCAGTAAAAGAAAAATCGGTTGAATTAATCCATGTTAAAGAATTACTTCCACTAACAGGATATGTACGTGGTGGTTGTTCACCTTTTGGAATGAAGAAATTATTCCCAACAGTTATTGATGCAAGTGCATTATCACTTGATACGATAATTGTAAGTGCAGGAAAAATTGGACAACAAATCGAGACAAGTAAAGATGCATTTGAATCAATTTTACATGCATCATTTCTTGATGTAGTGGTATAATACGAAAATGAGTTATTATGTAATTTTATTAATCCTATTTATCGGTTTACTAGCATATATTAGTGCGCGGTGGGCGATACAATATTTTGGATTATCATGTTTCGAACAAATTGTGTTTCATTTAAAGGTACCTTTAGAAGGGGCTAATCCACAATTCTTAATTGACTGGGTAAAACTTTGTTTTATAAAGGCATTAGTTATTGCACTGGTTATAGCAGGAGTGATTTATTTCTTATTTTATGACATTGCGGCTATTTTAAGTTATGGAGCTCTTGTTGGATTGCTTATACTTGCGATGCAAGAAGTTGGTATTTTTGGATGGGTTGTTAACTTGTTTAGAAAAACGAATTTCTATGAAGAAAACTATGTCGATGCTAGTAAAGTGAAACTGACTTTCCCCGAGAAAGAACGTAATTTGATTCACATTTATGTAGAATCACTTGAGAACACATATAGTAGTGTTGAGAAGGGTGGAAACTATAAAGATGATTTACTATACCCAATTAGTGATTATGCTTTAGAAAACGTGCATTTCTCGCATAAGGAGAATTTAGGTGGTGCTAAAGAATTATCAGGGACAGGTTGGACAACAGGAGGTCTTGTTGGACAAAGCGCTGGAATACCATTGCTTGTTCCTTTGAACTGCAAACGATTTAGTGAATCACAACCATTCTTTCCAGGATTAACCGCACTTGGAGATATCTTAAAAGCCAAAGGATATCAACTGGAATACCTTATTGGTAGTGATGCTGCTTTTGGTGGAAGACAATCGTATTTTAAAGATCATGGAGATTTCAAAATCTTTGATTTGCGTTATGCGAAAGAACACGGATTTTTAGCAAAGGACTATAAAGAATTCTGGGGTTATGAAGATCGTAAACTATTCGATTTTGCCAAATCAGAACTGCTTGAACTTGCTAAAAGTGAGGATCCATTTTACTTTGCGATGTTAACAGTCGATACACACCATCCATATGGGTATGTTGATGCGCAGTGTAAAGAACAATACAGTGAGCGATTAAGTAATGTTATTGCTTGTGATATTAAAGAACTTACAGAGTTCTTAGATTGGTTGAAACAACAAGATTTCTATGAAGACACAACGGTTGTTATTAGTGGAGATCACTTAAGTATGGCAGCAGGGTATATTCGCTCAACCTATGATAAGTCGTATGAACGAACAACCTTTAATTGCTTTTTAAATAGCGCAGTACAGCCATTACAACCATACAATCGCGAGTTTGTGACACTAGATATGTTTCCAACTGTATTAGCTAGTATGGGGGTTACAATCGAAGGAGATCGTTTGAACTTAGGAACAAATTTATTCTCAGATAAGAAAACGTTAGTTGAAACGTATGGATTTACATATGTGGATAAAGAACTACGTAAACAATCTAAATACTATAAACAACATATTATGAAATAGAAAAAATGAGTAAGTAACTGCTACGTGCAATTGCTTACTCATTTTGGTTATTCACTTGCTTCTGCTTTTCGATAAATGTTGATAATACGTGTATCGCCATTTGGATCTTTAATTGTTTTGATTTCTAATAAAATGTAACCAGCAATATCAGATACATTATCATTGTCTGGCATATTTCCTTCGATTTTTGTTTTTAGGATTGTACCTTGTTCATCTTGCCATACAGTGGTTGTCACAATTCTGTGATATGTATTTACTGTATGCATATTTCCATTTTCATCTGTAGTAGTTGTAGCGGAAACAACGGAATATCCAGGAATATCTGAAATGCCATCATTATCTAGTTTTGTTCCATTTTCTTTAGCACGTAGAACACTACCTGCTTCATCTACCCAAATGGTGTCTTCTGTTTTTACAACCTCTACTTTTGTAATTGCATGGAATAATGCACCGCCATCGTTTGCATCAACTGGATCGCTACTTCGTTGATTCCAAATGGAACTAACTAAGAATGCACCACTACGTGTATCACTATATACATCATACACATAGGTATATCCATTGCTATATCCGTTTAAGACAATAGCATGAGATGCTCCAGCAGGTGCCCAGTTACCTGGACCAACTGCAGCAACGACTGTTTGTCCTTTGGCAAGTGCTTCGACAAGTTGTTGTTGGCTCATTAAGTTTGTGGATGTTGCTCCATAATGTTCAGCTGCAATACGTATACCAACGCCGGTTGTACCAATGTATTGTTTGTTGAACTCATTGGTATTGTAGTATAAATAGTCAGCTACAGTTACTGGTGATACAGGTATACCAGCAGCAGTTAATGCCATTGCTAATGAAGTAGGAACACAACCTGAGTTTGCCATATTCCAAGCCGGATTGAATGCGTGACTTGCCCAACGTGGATCGCGTTGAGAATAGTACTGTAATGTACGTGGCAAATCATAATATGATGGGTTGTACTGTCCTTTCTTTTCCGCTTCTTCTGCGGCTTTTTGACGTTCTTGTTCAATTCGGTAACGTTCTTGTTCTTTGGCAGTTTGCGCTTCTAAATACGCTTTTGCTTCCGCTTCTCGTTTTGCATCTTCTTCCTCTTTCTTCTTTTTTTCTTCCTCTTCCTTTTTCTTAGCTTCTTCATCAGCGGCTTTTTGTTTAGCATCTGCATTTTTGTTTTTTAAAGGAATCAATCGTCCTTCATAAGTCGAAAGAGTTGATGAGAGTGTAGCACCAGATGATTTTTTCGATGTATCATCAGATGCTTCAACACCACAGCCACTTATGATGACACAACATAATATAAATAATGTAACACACACATTTCTTAGCTTCTTAAAAGCTCCCTTTACTTTTTGTAACATGAATAGTCCCCCCGTGAATCATATATATTATAGAATGAATTTCGAATAATAACAATTTTTTATAATGAAAAACATGAGTATAGCTATATGAAATTATGGTGAACTCACTTGAAACTATATATAGGTGTGATATGATAAGTTATACCAAAGGAGGAAATTACTCATGGAAACTTATGAAGGGAAAAATGGACCTGAATTATCCATTAACAATGAGAATTCATTACGTAAACAATTAACGAAAACATTCGGATGGATGTTTCTAGGATTAGCAGTCACTTTTGGAGTAGCATTTTATTTGTTTAATACTCCTGAGATGATGTATTCAATTTTCAGCAGTCGCTTTGGAGTGATTGCAATTGTAATTGCACAATTTGCAATTGTTATTGCTTTTAGCTCACTAGTCTTCAAAGTAAAGCCTGCAGTTGCATTAGCACTGTTTATAGGATATGCAGCAATTACAGGAGTTACGTTTTCAGTTTTACCAATTGTTTATAACGTTGCAACAATTGCACAAGCATTTGCGATGGCAGCAGTTTACTTTGCTTGTTTGATGGTGATTGGATTAACAACGAAAAAAGACTTAACAAAAATTGGATCAATCGCAATGGCTGGATTGTTTGCAATGATTATTTATAGTTTTATCTCTATGCTATTTGGATGGAGTAGAGACTCATTTATCTATTCATTTATTGGACTTATCGTATTTGTAGGTTTAACTGCATGGGATGCTCAAAAAATGAAGACGATTTATGCACGTTATCAAAATGATTCAGAAATGGTAAATCGTGCATCAATTTACATGGCATTAGAACTATACTTAGACTTCATTAATATTTTCTTATTTATTTTAGGCTTAATTCAACCAGTGCATACCAAGTCTCGATAAATCACTGATAAGTACTGAATAATTTATGTGTCTTTAAAGCATTTCTTGTGATGGTAAA
>NZ_SODD01000018.1 GCF_004365815.1 Breznakia blatticola | reverse complement strand
CCCGAACTTCTATATTGCAGGTGTTTATCTATAGGAGAAAACATCCCCTTGTTTTTGAATAGCTAATCTAAAACCCCATGTTGCTGATAATACTCCTTTTGATTGGATACATCAATTGCACCATATTTTTTAGCCATGTGTTTTTCATAGATGGTAAAGATGACACAATATAGTAATAATGAAAAGATAATACCGATAAGTGCACCGCTTGTATCAATGAGAACATCGCGAAATTGTCCAGCGCGTCCAGCCACAAAGAGTTGGTGGAATTCATCAAAACATGCATATGCAAAACTAAATGTTAAGGCAATAAAGATACGTATATACATCTTAAGTGGAAATGTAAACATAATACACATTGCATTTACACTTAAGACAAAAAAGATAAACATGTGTGCAAGTTTTCTAAATACATGTTGAACCATATCTAGATGCGTAGCTGATAGCATCTGATACAAATCTTTTCCGGTGAATATTTCGATGATTTGATAAAACATCTTTACGACATTGCCACTTAAGGCACTAGATGTATTTCCACTATCTGAACTAAATGAATAAATGACATACATCCATATAAGCAGTGATATGATACCAACAATACGTAGTATGCGGATGTGTTGCTTTTTTATATACATCTTATTTAACACTCTCTTTTTCGATATAAAGCAGTGCTTTAGATGGACATGCATCCACGATGCGTTTTACCTTATCGACACTTGCACATGCATCTGGTAATATCCACGGTTTGCGACAAACATTAAATAAGTCACGATCCCCATTTACACATACTGCTGAGTGGGTGCATAAATCTTTCTTAAAATATACATTGATGTGCTCTCCGCGATATTCACGATAGCCCATTTCTAGTAATTGTTCTTTTGTCATGGTTACTCCTTTATTTCAAACGAATACTAATTTCACCTGAGTTGATGATTTCTCTTGTTTGATCTTCCTTTATTACATGCAATTGTCCATATGGATCAATATTTTCTACATACGCATCATATGGCGGGTTTGCAAGTACTTTAATAGATGCATGATACACACTTGAAAAGCGCAAATACGGTTCGTACCAAGTGTTTTGAGCTAATGATGCATAAAGTGTTGCGAAGTTGTTTAAAATAGCTACAGCAAGCGCAAAACGGTCAACATTCTTAATGTGTGCTTCTAACGTAGAAGCAATTTCATTTAGTGGCTCTGGAAAGTCTTGTTTATAGACATTGATACCAATACCAACAACAAAATAATCCACTTGGCTTTGATTTGCTTGTAAGCCACTTTCTACTAAAATACCACCAAGTTTCTTTTGCTTGTAGGTAATATCATTGATCCATTTAATTTGGATTTGTTTATGATACAAGGTTTCGATGGCTTTGGCAACTGATACGGCAGCACATGCAGTAATAGTTAAACTAGTTTTGATATCAAATTGTGGTTTCAACAGGACACTCATGTATAAACCTTTATCTGCTTGAGATAAAAAATCACGTCCATTACGGCCTTTTCCTTTGCTTTGTTCGTTGGCTAAAAAGATCGTTCCTTCAGGAAATGAAGAAGCCACTTCTTTTAGTAAATCATTGGTTGAACTTATACTTTGATAGGATTCAACAATCGTATAGAAAGAATCGAGGTTATTTTTAAGTTTTTTTGCGTCAATTTTCATAAATCAAGTATAGCATATATTGACTTAATCGCGCAGTTGTATTAACATGTTAATACAAGGAGATTTTATGGAAAGTCTAATAAAAGTAGAGAATGTGAGTAAACGTTATGGAAAACGCGTCGGGTTGGATGATGTTTCGTTTTCCATACAACCTGGGGAGATTATTGGAATACTGGGACCTAACGGTAGTGGAAAGACTACATTAATGAAAATTTTGAATACATTGATTGCAGATTATGATGGGAAAATACTTGTCGATGGACAGCCATTAGGTGTACATTCAAAAGAAGTTATTTCATTTTTACCAGATGAACCGTATTTTGAAAAAGGACAAAGAGGAATCGATGTATTAAATATGTTTGTGGATTTGTATAAGGATTTTGATTACAATCGCTGTATTCAGTTATTGAGTAAATTCGATATCGATTCGCATTTGTATTTTCGTCAAATGTCCAAAGGAATGAAGGAAAAATTCTTATTGAGTTTGGTTATGTCTAGAAGGGCAAAAATCATTATGCTTGATGAACCAATTGGGGGAGTAGACCCGGTTGCAAGAGATGTGATCTTGGATACAATCTTAGAGAATTATGATGAAAATCAAACCTTAATTGTCTCAACGCACTTGATTAGTGATGTGGAACGAATTTTCAACCGTGTGATCTTTTTAAAGGAAGGTGCAGTTGCACTTGACCAAGAAGTTGATGATATTCGAATTCACCAACGAAAGTCAATTGAAGAAATGTTCAAAGAGGTATACGGAAAATGATGAAATTATTAAAATATGAAATTCGTCGTGGGTATGAACAATACATTATATTATTTATTGCGATGCTTGTTGTTGCCGTACTTGTACGTTTTGGTAGTTTTTCACAAATTATGAATGAGGGTGCTGTAATCAGTGAAGATGGCTCATTAAGTATACCGGTCATTGCAGCTATTGTCTTATTGATGATATATGGACTGTTAGTGTTTGGTAGTGTGATCTTTGTTGGGTTACAGATTTTACGTAACTTTAATACAAGTATGTTTAAAAGCCAAGGGTATTTAACACTTACACTACCAGTAAGCACATCGAAATTACTGATTTCAAAAACACTAGTAGCATCCCTTTGGTTTGGACTTACTGTGTTAGTTATCTTTGTTTCTTCAGTGGTTATGATTGATATTCCCTTAACTTGGGAAAATGTCTTTGGGACACACTTTGATATGGGAATCCTGCTACTTGGAATCTTTGAATTTATGGTAGGTGTATTGCAAACCGTATTATGTGCATATATGATTATTACCTTTGTGCATACAAAATACATCAAAGGGCATCGAATCTTAGCTGCAATTATAGCATATATTGTTGTGTCAATTGTGCAAATGGGAGTTACGTATATTTTCCAAAGTGATTTGATTCATCAAGTTTCCCTATTTGGAATGAGTGTTACGACTTCTTCAACAGTAGAAACTATGGATTTATATAATGATATTTTATTAAAAGATACAGCTATGCAACTTGCGATTGCAACTGCATGGGGTGCAATTTACTTCTTCGTGTGTAAGTATTTATTACAACGTAAGATAGAACTGGATTGAGGTGGTTAGATGGAATTTAACCCAAATGTACCAATCTATATTCAAATCATGGATGAGTTTAAAAAGCATATTGTATCTGGAGATTATCCACTTGGTTCAAGAGTGAAGTCTGTACGTGATCTAGCTGTAGAATATGGGGTAAACCCAAATACGGTACAACGTGCATTAAGTGAACTTGAACGTGAAGGTTTACTAAGAAGTGAAAGAACCGCAGGTCGTTTTATCTCAGAAGATCAAGCATTAATTGAAAAACTTGAACAAGAACAAGCGACAAGTATGGTCCGTTTGTTTATTGGAGATATGCATGACATCGGATATGATGATGAACAAATACTTGATGCGGTGACGCAAGAATTAAACCAAAATCAAAATGAATGAAAGGATCTTCAAGGAAGGTCTTTTTTTTGTGCATTAACATATATGAATTCTCTGGTCAAATGAAATGCATTCTATCCACAATAGGAATATAGTAAGGATGGCAATTTTGATTATGCAATTATTATGTTACATAATCAAACAATCAAAGGAGGGAACCATCAAAAAAACGCAAAGACATTCATGTGTGCAATTAAAGGGTATCTAAGCGACGATTAGTAGTCAGAATGGAGAAATAGTATATGAAAAAATCTATGAAAATGTTGGTTGTTATGTGCATGTCATTAATGCTTATATTAACTGGATTTACATCTTCATCAAAAGCAGATGAAGAAACAACAAACGACCAAAACATTACGGATGAGAATTCTCAAGTCGAAGATACTCTATCAGTAAATAAGGAAGCAAGCTTGACATTAAATGCACTTGCTTCAACTGTAGAAGTAGGAACGAGTGCAAATTATCAACTATACTTTAGTTTACATGGGCAAGGGCAAGTGTATAACGATGTAACGTTGATTGTTAATTTACCAGAAGCAATTGATCAAAGTGATGTTTTGTTTAATCAAGATGTTGCAGAATTAAGCTTACGAGGTGTGATTCCAACGTATGATCCAAATGCAAAAACACTAACATATGCATTTGGTAGTCTTGAAGGAGGATTTGAATCAAGCACAATTATTAAAGTTGCTACACGTAATGGAGCATCATTAAATGATGTTGTTCTTACAAGTAGTGCGCAAGCATTTGATGCAGAAAGTGAACTTGCAAATGCAACAGCACAAGCAACTTTATTATCACAATATAATGGTTCAATCTCTCATAAATTCCTTGGAATTATGAAGGATGATTTATTAAAGGAAACAAGTAGTTTACATCCAGGTGAACAAGGTGTTTATGGACTAGGAGTTTCTGTCAATCGTTTTGATGCAGGAAGTCTTGAACCACTTGCATCATCACAAGTGGAAGTAACTTATGAAATGCCTGAAGGTTTAAGTTATGTAAGTGATACATCTGCAGTTACACCAACCATTGATGGACAACGTATTTCGTGGTTAATTCCAATCGATGGAAATGCAAATGATGAATATTACTTTGTTAAAAACTTTAACTTAGTATTACAAGTAGCTGATGATGTGGAATATTTTACACAATTGAATACGAATGCTATTGCCAATATTACGTATGCAGATTCATCAACAGTGAAATTTGAAACAGATGCAACAGTAATGGTTGTGCCAGATGACTCTACGGATTTACCTGAATACGAACAAGGATCAGGATATTTATCTACATTCAGAGGACCAATCGATAGCATTGGTGGTATGGGAATGAAAGATAACGAAAACATTTCAACAACAGATACTGCATTGCTTGGTTGGGGAATGTATTTTACTGCCAATACAGCAACAAGTCCAAATACAGGAATGAACTCATATGATGTATTTATGAATCCTGATCAACATTTAAATATTTCAAAATTCTACAGTGGAGATTATTACTTTAGACCATCTAGTACATATGGAGAAGGAAAATTATACCCAATGGAAGATGAAGTAAACTTCTCGATGAGTGTACGTTATGTTGGGGAAAGTGAATGGACGCGTTTGGTAAAACGTTTAGAACCATCAACTTTTTATACAAGTGAACAATTAGGTATTGACCCAAACAAGAAAGTTGAAACACTATGGATGCATGCTTGGGCGCGTCAAGATGATGGACAAAATGAAGAATTTGTCGACACTTTACAATACACACAAAATAACTGGCAAAAACTTCCAGCTGGTTTAACCACAACAGACATGGCAATGTATACAACAGTTGATGAAGGATACATCGGTAGTGTTGAAAGCACTGGAGGTATTTCCTATTCCGGTTGGAATGCAAAGGATACCTTATCAAGTGGAATTACTTCATATGTGCCTGAAGATTTACAAGCAACTTGTCAATACGATCAAATAAGTGATGCATGGCAAAGTGGATTAACTTCAAAAACAGCACAAATTATTAAAGAACCAGAAGGTATTGCACGTTATGTGAAAGCAAATGCATACTTGAAAGAAGAAAATAATGGAATTGTTGCTGCTGGAGATAATACATTAACGTTTGATGTTGTGAATGATGTAGCTTCATTGTATCCAATGAAAGGTAAATTCACAGATTATGCACTAATTGATAATGATGTTCAAATTACAGATACTTCACTTGCACAAGGTGGAAGTATTACCGTTGTAGATTCTAACTATAAAAATCAAGATAAAACATTAATTAAACTTGAGTATGCACAAGATGTACTTACGATGAATCACTACATGCGTATGAGTGTTCCAGTTACTATCGATGAAAATGCAGGATACAAATTTGATGTGGAAATGTTTGGATATTTAAATGAAGACTTCGAAGTAGCCTCTACAACAAATAGTGATGGTTCCATCACTAGTAAAATTAGTGATACGGAAGACTTTGATCATGATGGAAATACTGCGGAAATGGAATATAGCACACACAATACGTATATGTATCGTAATGCCTATGAATTTATCGCATCAGCACTTGTCGGACAAGATGCATTTGCGCAAACTGGTTTTGTGAGCACAACAAATAAAAATGTAAATCTTGCATTAGATGTAGAAAATGTAAAAGGAAATCCAATTAAGAATCTAATTGCAATTGATGTACTACCAACGCTAAATGACACAATGGTTTTAAATGATGAACAACGTTTATCAAAATTCAATGTTACATTAAGTGGACCAGTGGTTTTACCAAAAGGATACGAAGATAGTTTTGATGTATTATACAGTACATCAAGTGAACCAAAAGTAGATGGAATTTTAGATGCAAATGTAGCAGATCATCTACAAAACCTAGAACAACCAAATAACATCACAGATGCACAGTGGGTAAGTTATGATGATGTTGCAGATAAAACACAAATTCAATCTTTCATGATTGTTCAAAAAGAAGATAGTGCATCAATTAAAGAATCATGTTTACAATTTGAAGTACCTTTAACTGCTAATACACTTGCTTTAACTGGTACTGAAGAACTAGCAGACCGTATTGCTTATAATACATTTGCAGTTGGCGTAAATGACGCAAGTGTTGTGGAATCAAATGAAGCTGCAATCATCTTCGAAAAAGCAGTTGTACCACCAACAGAAAAACCAGAAAATCCAACTGTAGAAACACCTACACAAGATGATGGACCAACAACTGGAGATGTTAGTCAAAGTCAAATATTATTATTACTTCTTGCTTCAGCAAGTACAGTGATACTTTTCGCAAGTAGAGCAAGACGTAAACAAGAAAATTAAAAGAAATGTTTAAAGACGAGAAATCGTCTTTTTTCTTGCAATTCAAGTGTATCTATTCCAAAATGAAGATATGAAATATAAAGGAAGAACACTCATTTTTGCATTTCTTGCAGGGATGTTGAGTATGGGGTTGCTTGTAGCAGTGGTTGCGTATATACCAAATGCCACAACAACAATGACCACAAAGGAAAAAGCAGTGGAACCATTTCATCCGGTATGGCATGAAAACCAACGGATTATTAAGCATGCATTAGGTGGAATTGATGGAAAAGCAGGAACAAATACAATCACAGCTTTGCAAGAGAATTATGTACATGGTTCTCGTTTATTTGAAGTGGATTTAAATATGACAAGTGATGGTGTGCTTGTTTTGCATCATGACTGGGAAGAAAGTGGGAACCACTATCTTGCTTTTGAAGAAGAAATACCAACTTATGAAGCATTTAAACGAAATTATAAGTATTATAAATATCCAACAAGTGATTTAACTGATCTGTTGAATTATATGGATACACATGTTGATGCGATGTTTGTTGTTGATACGAAGTATACAGATGAAATTTCTTTCGATATGATGATTGCTGCTATGGTAAATCAAGCAAGTAAATTAGATAAAATGGATGTGCTAGATCGTATGATTATCCAGTTTTATAATGAGGAGCAATATCTTGCAATAAAAAATATACATCCATTCAAACATTATATGTATTCGTTATATAAAGAGAAAAACAAAGACTTTGAACGTGTTGCAAGTTTTTGTGTTGAACACAATATAGAAACCGTGTTAATGAAACACACTTGGGTGCAAACAAGTGAAGATCTTCTTCCATTTAATAATCAAGGATTGAAAGTGTATTTATATACAACCAATCAACTTTCACTTATCTATGAGAAAGAAGAATTAGGAGCCTATGGCTTTGTAAGTGATCATCTAAATGAAAAGGATTTGCAACTGAAGAAATACATCGACTATCAATATAAAGAAAAGATTCAACCGTGATGGTGAATCTTTTTAAGTATGCGATGCAACTAAGGCATCATATTTCATTTTTGCGATTTCTTTATAGATGGATTCATGACGTTTTTCGTACAACATCATTGCCCATGTACACCATAAGAGATTGTGGAAATTTTCCCATATCGATAAACTATGCATAATGTCTTCATTCATTTCATCGAAGTACACATCATAGAATCGCTGACGTAATGTTGGATCTGTAATGTTGTTTTCCGATAAAAAACTCATTACATCAAATAATGCATCATTTGCAGCAGCATATTCATAATCAATCAGATAATCACGATCATTTCCAAATAATAGATTTCCAGAAACTAAATCATTGTGACAAAGCACTTTAGTATGCTTGATATTCTTTACCTTATCGACAATGTATTGATAGTCGGTTAAATCGTAGATTGGGGTTTGTAGCATCTTTTGATATGTTTTTAGTGTTGCAATTGGATCAAAATCAAAATCTGGAGCTGGCTTTTGATGCAATGCTTTTACTAATAAAGCGGCTCTTTCAATTTTGTTTTCGTCTGTACATTCTTCATATTCAGCTAAATCTGGAATATAGTTTGTAAGTTTAATTCCTGTTTTTGGATCAAAGTAAATACAAGGGACATCAAGGTCACGGACACAATCGTTAATTTCAGCTTCATGTAAACGTGAGAAAACATGCCCTTGATCTGGAAATGGAACACGCATTACATAAGTTGAATGCTCCACGTGTACTAAATAGTTTTGATTGCTAATCCCTTTATCTAAAACTTCAATATGTATTTCCTTTGTTGGAAATAGTTTTTCTAATAATTTATATAGTTCTTTCATACATCTCACACTGTGCAATGATATGTCTAGATCATTGCTACCTTACTACTATTATACTTCATGTGACAAACACTACAACATGAAAACAAATGGAAAACGATTTGTATGTATAGAAGTTAGCGTATGTGATATCATTCAGCTAAGCAAATAAATCATTTATTCATTGACAATCCCACGAGTTGTGGTATCATTGTCTAGTAATAAAAGTTAGTAGAAAGTAGAAGTCCACTTCTCACCTGCTGTCACAAAGACTGAGGTATGCGCTACATAATACAAAAAACGTATTAAGTTAAGCAAGTGGGCAACGTATGCTCACTTTTTATTTGTGTTTGATCACGAGGAGGTGTCTATTATTAGAAAGGTCGTACCAAACAACGTTAACACGGATTTAGTTAATGAGAAAATTCGCTTTAAAGAAGTGCTAGTCATCGATGCAGATGGTGAACAATTGGGAGTTATGTCGCGTAATGATGCTTTAGAAAAAGCATACTCGCAAAATCTTGATTTATTATGTGTGGCTCCAAAAGGAAACCCACCAGTATGTAAAATCTTAGATTATGGTCGTTATCGCTTTGACATGCAAAAGAAATCGAAGGAAGCTAAACGTAAGCAACACGTTGTCGAATTAAAATCATTACGTTTGCCACCAAATATCGACAAACATGATTTTGATACTAAGGTTCGTCATGCTCGTAAATTTATTGAGCAAGGACACAAAGTTAAGGTTGATATGCGCTTTAGAGGTCGTATGATGACTCGTATCGATGTCGGTAAAAAAGCGATGAATCAATTCGTTGAAGAAATGCAAGATATTGCAAAAGTTGAAAAGAAACCAATTCTTGAAGGTAACACAATGTCTTTAGTGTTAGCTCCAATGGGTAATAAAAAATAGTAGGAGGAAAAGTTTTATGCCAAAAATGAAATCACACAGTGGATTAGCAAAACGTGTAAAGAAAACAGGTTCTGGAAAATTAAAAAGAGGACATGCTTATACATCACACCGTTTCCACGGGAAAACAAAAAAACAAAGAAGACAATTAGCGAAACCAGGATTAGTTAGCGAGAGCGATTACAAACGCATCAAGCTAATGTTACAAAAATAGTAGGAGGAATTTGATATGCCAAGAGTAAAAGGTGGAACAACAACACGCGCTAGAAGAAAAAAAGTCATTAAATTAGCGAAAGGGTATTTTGGATCAAAACACATCCTATACAAAACAGCTAATGAACAAGTAATGCACAGTCTTAAATATGCTTACAGAGACCGTCGTCAATTAAAACGTGACATGAGAAAACTTTGGATTTCTCGTATCAACGCTGCTGCAAGAATGAATGGGTTATCTTACTCAAAATTAACTTGTGGTTTAAAATGGGCTAACATTACAGTAAACCGTAAAATGCTTTCAGAAATGGCTATCCATGATGAAAAAGGATTTACAGCTATCTGTGAAGAAGCTAAAAAAGCTTTAGAAAAAGGTCCAGTTGCAGCTACACCAGTAGCAGCAAAAGCTGAAGAAAAAGCTGCACCAGCTAAAAAAGCACCTGCAAAAAAAGCACCTGCAAAAAAAGCAGTAGCTAAAAAAGATGATGAAGCTAAAGCAGAAAAGAAACCAGCTGCTAAAAAGCCAGCTGCAAAAAAGACTACAGCTGCTAAAAAAGAAACAGCAGAAAAGAAACCAGCTGCAAAGAAAACTACAGCTGCTAAGAAAGAAACTGCTGCAAAAAAAGAAACTGCCGCTAAAAAACCAGCTGCAAAGAAAACAACTACAAAAAAAGCTGCTGACAAGGAAGCAGAATAGTACAGTACAACTATTATGGGCCAACAAAAACTGAATACAAGGCACACCTTGAATGAATTGTTAGTTGGATTATTTAATTACATACTGTATATTGAAGAACGTAATTTAAAAGATTCTGGAGTGAACCTTTCTATGAATGATGTTCACATTCTGGAAAATATTCAATAAGCCAGCGACAATTCGATGTCACATATTGCTGGGCGGTTAATGGTAACGCAAGGAACCTTAACAACAAACGTAGCCAAATTGATTAAAAAAGGGTATGTTGAGCGCTATCGTGACGACAAAGACAAACGTATTGTTCGTTTACGTCTTACGGATAAAGCAATGCCAATACTTGATGTTCATGAAGCATTCCATGCAAACATGATCGATAAAGCAATTGGGGATTTAGGCTTAGATGAGAATATCGCACTTAACGAAACATTGGAAGGTATCTTAGCATACTTCCGTAATGAATATCGTATAAAAGCAAAGATTTAGGGTGTACTCGTACATCCTTTTCTTTTGGAAAGATACAAATGTTAAGGCTATGATAAAGATGTAATGAGTTCCTTATTCGGAGCTCGTTTTCTTTAAATGATAGTTGTCTTTCAATTACGTGATTAGCCGGGTGTTAATTAAATTAAAAGTATTGTAGATGTTACTTGTTCAAATGCTATTTGTAGCATAAAATATATGGGGAGTGGAGGTATCGTATGAAAGAACTATTTATTGCAACAAGCAATCTTAATAAAGTGAAAGAGTTTAAAGAAATGTTAGAACCACTTGGTTATGATGTAAAATCACTTCGTGATCTTGACCAAGAAATTGAAATTATTGAAGATGGGGATACATTTGAAGCCAATGCATATAAAAAAGCAAAGAGTGTTTATGATGTCTTACATGTGGATGTTATCAGTGATGATTCCGGTTTATGTGTAAATGCAATGAATGGAGCACCAGGTGTTTATTCCGCTCGCTATTTAGGTGAGGATACATCATATGATCTTAAAAACCAAACGATTATTGATGAAGTCGCAAAGTCAGATGATCGTGGTGCACAATTTGTTTGTGTGATTAGTCACGTAAAAGCGGATGGAACACATAAAGAATATCGTGGAGAAGTGCATGGAGAAATATACACAGAAAGCAAGGGAACCAATGGCTTTGGTTATGATCCAATTTTCTACTATCCACCATTTCAAACAACACTAGCAAACGTAGATTCCGAACGTAAAAATACAGTTTCACATCGTGGAATTGCACTTGCTAAATTATTGGAGGACTTAAAATGATACATATTGTTTTATACGAACCAGAAATACCACAAAATACAGGAAACATCATGCGAACTTGTGTCGCGATGAATTGCAAACTACACTTAATTGAACCACTTGGGTTCTCGATGGATGAAAAACATTTACGTCGTTCTGGTTTGGATTATCGTAAAGATTTAGAATATACGATTTATCCAAACTGGCAAGCATTCTTAGATGCAAAAAGTGAAGGTGAGATGTATTATGTATCACGTTATGCAAAACATGCACCAAATGAATTTGCATTTCCAAAGGATACAGATATCTATCTTGTATTTGGAAAAGAAAGCACAGGAATTCCAAAAGAGATCTTAAAAGATCATTTGGATCGTTGCACTCGTTTACCAATGGTTGCAAGTGCACGTAGTATGAATTTAAGTAACTGTGTTGCAATTATGGCATATGAAGTAAACCGTCAACTGGATTATCCTGGATTAGTAAAACATGAAGTAATCAAAGGAGAGGATTTCTTAGAAAACTAAGAGATTCTCTTTTCTTATAAGAAGTGCAAGTTTATAATGTTTCGTATATAATGGTTACAGGAGATTGCACATGAAAAAATTACTAGTTATTACAATTGTAGCTACTTTAGGTATTCAAGTTATTACAACAATGCCTAGAAAAAGTGAGTTTGAAGGAAATGAACCACAGTGGCAACAAACATGTTCTCAATATATTACAGACCCTTCATTGCAAGAAACATGCCGTGAATTTTTAGCATATATGCAAACACAAAAAGAATCATACTTAAAAGAAGCAGATTCCATTCAAAGTAAGATTGATAGTTTGAAAAGCGATATTGATCGTCTAACAAATCTATCCAAAGAATACAGTGAGCAAATTGCTTCTTTAAATAGCCAACTTTCTCAAGCGGAATCATCAATTGTTGCGATGGAACAAAACATTGTGCTTGCACAACAAGATATCGAAAAAAACGAGAGTAATATTAGTAAACGTAAAGAACACATTATGGATCGAATGTTGGATTTACAAGTGGATATCAATACCAATCAATATTTTGACTTTATTATGGGTGCAGGATCGTTTGTAGATTTACTACAACGTGTACAAAGTATTCAAACATTAACAGAAAGTGATCAAAAGTTAATTGAGCAATTAAAAGATGAAATACAGAAATTAGAAACTGCAAAAGTTGAGTATGCGCGATTACAAGATACACTTGAATTGCAAAAAGAATCACTGATTTATAATAAAGAAAGAGTAGCAAGTCTTGAAGAAGGTAATAAAGCGATTATGCAAGAATACCAAAAAGTACAAGCGAACTTAACTGCAGAAAAAAACCGCACAATGGCAGCAGCAAATACAAGTGAAGCCAATATGCCATCTTTAGATTTTGGAACTTTACCCGAAGATGGTAGTGAACCAGAAGTACCACTTCCACCAATGGAAAGTGCATCATTGATCCGTCCAGTCCAAGCAGGATATATTTCTGCAGGAACATGGTCGTATCCTAATGGGTGGGGATTACATTTAGGTGTCGATTTTGCTGCACCAATAGGAACTCCAATCTATGCTCCAGCAGATGCAATTGTTTTATATGCAAATAATCCAGTTAGCAGTAATGGTGGATATTTAGGAAACTGGGAAGGTACACCACTCGGTGGTGGAAATACGGTAAAACTACTGATGGAAGTAAATGGAGAAGTATACTCAATGAATTTCTATCACTGTAGTCAAAGTATGCCAGTGATTGGTAAGAGTAGTGTAAAACAAGGTGAAGTTATCGCATATGTTGGTAACTCGGGAAATACTTCGGGTGCTCACTTACATCTTGAAGTATTAAAACTATCAATTAATAAAAACCAAGCAATTAATGCATGGAATGCAACAAAGGATTGGCAATATGGTACAGGTTGGGATATACCAGCAAACTGTGGCAGCCAAGCTTGTAAGTTGCGTCCAGAAGAAGTGTTTGGCTTATAAGGTAAATAAAAGGCTTCCAAAATCGGAAGCCTTTTACTATAGGTATAAAGAATCATGAATTGTGTGCTAATACGTTGAATAATATTAGCATGTATAGTGATACACGTTTACATGATGTATCACAATCATTATTATAGTGTTCTTCGTGTGTCGTGCAATATATATGCCCAAGAGAAAGTTGTACATTTGTTTTATTACTTATATATATTTCAGCTATGTTTATGGTCAAAGGATTTGACCAATAAAAAGAAAAAATATACGATTAGTTGGCAATGTAAACGATAGTCTATGCAAAAGGATATAATTCGCTAGTTGCACTTAGATGTTTGTTATACAAGGAATAGGTTATTTTTATTAACAAGAGTTAATAGAAATAGGGTGTAAAACGAAGAACAGGATATGCTTCATATAACTGAAGCAACAAGGAAAGAAAACATAGAAAAAGAGTCGGTCGATAGATTGACTCTTTTTCGTTTCTATTCAAGGTGAATATGATAACTGTATTTATTATTGATGATGTCTATAATAAACAAATATATAACTATTATACAAATGTGCTGCTTATCCATAAAATATAACTACATAAGAAAAGTGGTGGAATATGAAAAATAGAAAATTAGTAGTTAGTATATTAGCATTTATTGGGTTGTTTGTATCAGCAAATGTACCATTAATTGGTTCGTTATCACAAGAAGCAAACTTCACAATTGGGATCTTTGTTTGTATTTTGGTATTGTGGTTATTTATTGGTTTTGATTGGCCAAGTTTGTTATGTATCGCATGTATCGGTTTATTACCTTCCGTCGGTTTAAAAGGAGCACTAGCCACATCCTTTGGTTCCTCATCATTTGTATTTTTGATGTTTACCTTTTTGTGTACATATGCACTTACCCAAACCAGTTTTATACCAAGAGTATCGAAGTGGTTTTTATCACTAAAACTTGCAAGAAAGGGTGCAGTTAGTTTATCTACCACTTTGTTTTTATCGGTACTGGTACTTGGTTGTTTTATTTCACCATCGGTACTTTTCTTTACCATGTATCCATTAGTGAAAAACATCTACAAGATGCTTGGTTTAAAAAAAGGTGATGCATTTTCATCAATGCTACTTATCGGGGTTGTGGGTAGTGTGAGTTTAGCTTCAGGTATGACACCAATATCACATGCATTTCCTGTAGCTGCTTTATCAATTTATGAAACACTTACAGGTCATGTGATTAACTATGTGGGATATATGATGTTTGCAATTCCAACAGGTATATTGATCTTTATTGTCATGCTGATTGCATTAAATATCATCTACAAGCCAAAAACAATCGAGATTCCAGAATTAAATAAAGATGAATTATTTGAAAATACAAGCACAACATTCTCAGTTCGTGAGAAAATTATCATTACTGTATTTTTTAGCGTTGTGTTGTTATGGGTCCTACCAAGTATGATCAGTCCATTTTTCCCGGAAATAGGTGGACAACTAAGTAAATTAGGAACAGCGTTACCACCAATGTTTGGAACGGTTATTTTATGTGTTGTGCGTATTGATGATAAGCCACTTCTTAACTTGCAGCAAGGAATGGCAAATGGCATTTCATGGAATACCTTATTTATGTCTGCATCGGCAAATTGTTTAGCTGTAGCTCTTGTAAATGATAATATTGGAATTCCCGTATTCTTACGAGAAAGTGTTTTGCCTGATTTATCCGTTGTTTCTCCATTAATCATTGTGGCTATTTTTGTCATATGGGGAAGCATTCAATCAAACTTTACAGCACACTTACTTACAGCACAACTAACAACATCGGTTGCTATTCAAATGCTAAGTACAAATAACTCTGTACATCTTTCGGCGATTGTTGCAATCACGGCATTTGCATCATCATTAGGCTTTACCTTTCCTTCATCGATGCCATATGTTGCTGAAGCACATGGCTCGGGATGGGTTATAAAGAAAGATCTGCTACGGCTAGGGGTGTTTGTTTGTATTGTTGCTGTGCTTGTGACTATTACGGTTGCCTATCCATTAGCATTACATGTAATCGTATAAAAAAGTTAGCTCGGAATATTGAGCTAACTTTTTTAGTCTTCTAGTGCTTTGTTAATTTCAAAGGCATCAATGGTGTATTGATAAAAATCTGCAATGAGCTTTGATTTTAATGATTCTTTAAGTGTGCATATATTAACTGTACGTTCAATCGTAGGCACATATGGAATCAGTTTGATTGCACTGTCTTGTAATTCATCATTATAGGAGTCGGTTAGAAAACCAATTCCCATACCAGAAGCAGCAACATCTTTGATGACATCCTCTTGTGAACTTTCACCAATGATATTTGGTTTGGCATTCGCATCTTTAAATGATGTAGTAATTTGATTGTATACACTGGACTTATTCGAAACCAATAAGACATTTTGTAAGTGCAAATCGGAAGGATGTATTTCTTTTAAGTTTGCCAGGGTGTGATCTTTATTTACAGCAACAGCTATATTACTTGAATAAATAGAAGCCAGTGCCAAATCATCAGTAACAATACGATCAAAGAAATTGGTTGTAATAAAGATAATATCTAAATCCCCTTTTACCATTTTGCGAATAAGTTCAGGACTATTATCAATATGAAAATCAACTTTCACATTAGGTGAACTTTCCGAATATTTCATCATGTGTCGATAGAGTTCGCCATGTCCAAAAGCATTGACTAATCCAATATGCAGTTTTCCTTCATAATCTGCTTTGTGTGTGCCTAGTGCAACTTTCATTCGAGACAATTCAATTTGTATTTTATTTGCATAGTAAAGAAATTCAACACCTGCTTTTGTTAGTGTGACTTCTTGTTTTTTCTTACGATTGAATAATTTTACACCTAACTCATCTTCTAATTTCTTAATTTGTTGGGAAAGGGTAGGTTGTGTAATATACAATAATTCTGCAGCTTTTGTATAGTTTTTTGTTTCTGCTAATTTTGCTACATATTGGAATTGATTTAAGTTCATATGGTACATACTCCTATCATAGATAAAATCTATTAAAAACTTATTTATAACTATTATACATATCAAATGATTGAAAGTAAAATGAAGGCAAGAAGTAAGTAGACAAAAATGTCGTGCTTCAAGTAAGCGTTTACAAAAGTAGTGGTGTATAATTATATTACATAATTAAATACAGATTCTGATTCATTGAGGAGGTCAAAAATGGGAAAGTATGAAGTATTAGCCAAAAGGATTGTAAAAGAAGTCGGAGGTGCAGAAAATATCAATGCATTAACGCACTGTATTACGCGTCTTCGTTTTAAGTTGAAAGATGAAAGTAAAGCAAATGATCAAGCATTTGAGAACATGGATGGGGTTGTTCGTTTGATCAAAAGTGGTGGTCAATATCAAGTAGTTATTGGTAACCATGTAGGAAATGTATATGCAGATGTTGTAAGGTTTGCAGGTCTAGATGGAGACAGTACAGACACACAAACCGAAACAAAAGGGATTTTCAATAAACTAATCGATATCATCAGTGGTTGTTTCCAACCAATTATTGCACCATTATGTGCAGTAGGGATGATCAAAGGATTAAACTCATTATTATTGTTTTTTGAATTATACACAAATACAAGTGGAACGTATATTATCTTAAATGCAATTGGGGATTCATTATTCTATTTCATGCCAATTATTATTGGATATAGTGCAAGTAAGAAATTTGGTTTACATCCAATTGTCGGTATGATTATTGGGGCAACCTTATGTTATCCTGCAATTCAAGCAAACACATTAAAAGCAGGAGAACCTATTGGTCAATTATTTACAGGATCAATGTTTCAAAATGATTATTTCTTAGACTTTGTAGGAATTCCATTTATGGCAAATAACTACACAAGTAGTGTTGTGCCTGTAATTGTTGTTGTTGCATTAGCAAGTAAAGTACAAAACTTAGGAAAACGATTCATTCCAGAAATCATTCAAAACTTCTTTGTGCCATTCTTTACATTACTTGTTTCATTACCAATTGGATTATTAGTTATTGGTCCAATCATCGTCTTATTAACAAATGCACTTGGTGATGCATTTATGAACTTGTTAGCATTCTCACCAATTATTTATGGAGCAGTTATTGGATTTGTATGGCAAGTACTAGTTATCTTTGGATTACACTGGGCACTAATTCCATTAGCACTAATTCAATTAGGAGATACAGGAGTAACAACAATTATCGTTAGTATGTTTGCTGCTAGTTTTGCACAAACTGCGGTTGTTGCTGCAATGTACTTCAAATTAAAAGATAAGAAATTGAAAGACTTATGTATTCCAGCAGTTATTTCAGGTATTTGTGGAATTACAGAACCAGCAATTTACGGGATTACTTTACCTAAGAAAAAACCATTTATTTACTCTATGATTGCTGCAAGTATTGGTGGTGTCATCATTGCAGTAATGAATGTAGAAGCATACAACATGGGTGGAATGGGAATCTTTGGAGTTGTTCGTTTCATTAACCCAACAACTGGATCACCATGGTACATGTATGTGGTACTATTAGCAATCGCTGTATCGATGATTATCGGATTTGTCTTAACATTCTTCTTCTGGAAAGATGATACAGTTGTCGCACAAGAACCAGAAACAAAGAGCGTAAAAAATGAAAAAGTTATTAGCCCTATTGCCGGTAGTGTTCTTCAATTAAATGAAATTAGTGATCCAGCATTTGAATCGCTAGGTAATGGAGTTGTCATTATGCCTGAAGAAGGAAAAGTATATGCACCATTCGATGGAACAATTGCAACATTATTCCCAACAAAACATGCCATTGGTATCGTTTCAGATAATGGAATGGAATTATTAATTCACGTTGGAATTGACACTGTAGAATTAGATGGAAAACACTTTGAAGCATTTGTAAAACAAGGAGATGCAGTAAAACAAGGAGATCTTTTATTAGAGTTTGATATGAAAGCAATCGAAGAAGCAGGGTATACACTTGTTTCACCAATTGTTATTACAAATACAAATGCATATAAAAATATAAACTTAGTAAAAGCAGATAAAGTCGCAAAACAAGAGCTATTATTTGACGCACTTGTGTAATACGAAAACAGGGAAATAGCGCATGCTGTTTCCTTATCTTTTGAAAATATGAATGAGGAGGAACTATGGGAAGACTTAAAATTGCAACAATTGGTGGAGGTAGTAGCTACACACCAGAATTATTTGAAGGATTTATTAAACGTAAAGATGAGTTAGATATTAAAGAAATCTGGCTTGTGGATATCGAAGAAGGAAAAGAAAAGCTAGAAATCGTTGGAGCGATGGCAAAACGTATGATCAAAGCTGCTAACCTTGATTGGGAAGTACATTTAACTTTGGATCGTAGAGCTGCATTAAAAGATGCAGATTTCGTAACAACACAATTTCGTGTAGGATTACTTGATGCAAGAATCAAAGATGAAACCATTCCATTAAAATACGGAATGATGGGTCAAGAGACAAATGGAGCTGGAGGAATGTTCAAAGCTTTACGTACCATTCCAATCATTAAATCAATTATTGAGGATATGAAAGAATTATGTCCGAATGCTTGGTTAGTAAACTTTACCAATCCATCAGGAATGGTTACAGAAGCTGCTATCAAACATTTTGGATGGACAAGAACGATTGGATTATGTAATGTGCCTATCGTTCATCAAAACATCGCAAATGCATTTGAAGGATTAGAACCATTCAGTGATGAATTATACTTCAAGTTTGCAGGATTGAACCACTTCCACTGGCACCGTGTTTGGAATAAACAAGGACAAGAAATCACAGATAAAATCATTGACCAACAATATGGAAAAGATATCGCTCCTGAAGATATGCCAGAAGGTGTAAAAAACATTCCACAAATGCCTTTTGATTACGACTTGGTAAAACATGAAGGATTATTACCATGTATGTACCACCGTTATTACTATTTAACACAAACGATGCTAGATTTAGAATTAGAAGAATACAAAGAAAACAACACACGTGCTCAACTAGTAAAAGCAACCGAAGATCGTTTGTTTGAACTATACAAAGATCCAAACTTAGATTACAAACCAAAAGAACTAAGTGAACGTGGAGGAACCTTCTATAGTGATGCAGCATGTGAAGTAATTGCATCCATTGTGAACGACAAACGTAAAGTTATGGTTGTAAGTACACAAAACAAAGGAGCGATTGCGGATTTACCATACGATAGTATTGCAGAGGTATCAAGCTATATTACAAGTCATGGAGCAGAACCAATTGTGTGGGGAAGTTTCAAGAGTGCACAAAGAGGAATGCTACAAATTATGAAAGCAATGGAAGAATGTACGATTGAAGCAGCAATCACAGGAAACTATGAAACATTGAAACAAGCATTCACAATTAATCCATTAATCGAGTCTGGAGAAAAAGCAGACATGGTAATGAATGAACTATTAGTTGCACATAAAAAACACTTACCACAATTCGCAGACAAAATTGCTGAATTAGAAAAAAACGGGGTACAACATACACCGATAAGTAAATAAAAGAAAAAGGATTTTACGATCAAATAATGATTGTAAAATCCTTTTTGTATATTAGATAACTCCTTGTGCTAACATAGCACGAGCAACTTTTAAGAATCCAGCGATGTTTGCTCCAGCGACATAGTCACCTTCAACACCGTACTGTCTTGCAGTTGTTGAAATGTTTTTGTAGATGGTTTCCATGATGTCTTTTAATTTCTCATCAACATCATCGAATGTCCAAGACATGCGTAATGAGTTTTGACTCATTTCTAATCCAGAGACAGCAACCCCACCAGCATTACTTGCTTTACCAGGGACGTAAAGAATGTTGTTTGCTTGTAGCACATGTACTGCTTCAGGAGTACATGGCATGTTTGCACCTTCAGTAACTGCTTGTACACCGTTTTTAACTAATGTTAGTGCAGCAGTTTCATCAAGTTCGTTTTGCGTAGCACAAGGCATTGCAATATCACATGGGATGCTCCAAATACCAGCACAACCTTCTGTATATGTGGCAGTTGGTACAACTTTTGTATATTCGATAATTCTTGCACGACGAACTTCTTTGATTTCTTTAACGATATCTAAGTTAATTCCATTTGGATCGTAAACATATCCAGCTGAATCACTAAGGGCAACAACTTTTGCACCTAGTTGCATAGCTTTTTCTGTTGCATAAATTGCTACGTTACCAGAACCTGAAATAACAGTTGTTTTACCTTCGAAACTTGTGTTGTGATCTTTTAACATCGCATCTGTGATATAGCAAAGTCCATATCCAGTAGCTTCCGTTCTAGCAAGGGAACCACCAAAGTCTAACCCTTTACCAGTTAATACACCAACGCTTTCATTGCGGATTTTTTTGTATTGTCCATACATGAATCCAACCTCACGAGCACCAACTCCAATATCACCTGCTGGAACATCAGTAAATTGTCCAATGTGACGGTTTAATTCACTCATGAAACTTTGACAGAAACGCATCACTTCTGCATCTGATTTTCCTTTTGGATCAAAATCAGATCCACCTTTTCCACCACCCATAGGTAATGTTGTCAGCGCGTTTTTGAAGATTTGTTCGAATCCTAAGAATTTAATAATACTTGCATTTACAGATGGGTGAAAACGAAGTCCACCTTTGTATGGTCCAATCGCACTGTTGAATTGGATTCTAAATCCACGGTTAACTTGAACTTTACCTTCATCATCTACCCAAGGTACACGGAAGAATATTTGGCGTTCTGGTTCAACAATACGTTCAAAGATTCCTGCATCTAAGAACTCTGGGTTTCTTTCTGCGACAACTTCTAATGACTCTAATACTTCTTCTACTGCTTGTAGAAATTCTGGTTCATTTGGATTACGTTTTTCAACCATATCCAAGACATACTGTAATTTGTTTAACATGCTTGTTTCCCCCTTAATTTACTAGTATCGTATATGAAATCACGGTGATTATTCACCACTTTTTCCGTAGTTAGACAGTACACGTGCACTTGGTTCTTTTGTGGCACATCCTTCCCAATGTTGGTTAGGTAGCCAATAGTCCTTAATCATAATGTCGTGTCCTTTGTAGTGTGTATCAAACACTTCGCGGTAATATAAACTTTCTTTTGTATATGGAGGGCAGTGTGTATATAAAGAACATCTGCGTTCCATTTCTTCATCTGTATACAATGATTCTGTATATTCCTTGATTATATCAACTAATGAATGACCGACTGCATCAGAAAATGCAGCTTTGTCACGAAAGAGGATACGTTCAGGAAGATATCCATCAACAAATGCGTTTCGTAATAAATATTTACCCATGTTGTAAGTATTTACTTTTTTCTCTGGTGCAATTGACATAATTGTATCCGCGAATTTCAAATCACCAAAAGGAACTCTTCCTTCAAGTGAATTGCTTGTTATACAACGGTCTGCACGTAAGACATCATACATATATAATTCACGCACACGCTTTTGTGCTTCTTTTTGAAACTCAATTGCGTTAGGTGCATAGTCGGTATATTTATATCCTAGCAGTTCATCAGCGATTTCTCCAGTAAACAAAACTTTTATATCGCTATTTTCATGAATCCATTTACACAATAGATACATACCAATGGATGCTCGTATTGTTGTAATGTCCCAAGTTTCTAAAATGCGAATGACTTCTGGAAGAGCATCAATGACATCTTGCTTGTCGATGACCACTTCATGATGGTCGCTTTTTAAATATGTAGCAACTTGTTTTGCATATTTAAGATCGATTGCATCACTAGCCATTCCAATAGAGAATGTTGTAATGGGTTTACTAGATTGTTTAGCTGCGATACTACAAACCAAACTCGAATCCAGTCCACCGCTTAGTAAATAGCCAACTGGTGCATCAGCAACCATGCGTTTGTGGACTGCTTGAACAAGGTCATCATGGATTTGTTTGCATATCGTTTTGGTATCTGTATCAATATACCGACTTGCTTGACTTACATCGTAGTATCTTGTGAAGACACCATCCTTATAGTAATGACCAGGTGGGAATGGATAAATCGTATCACACATATCCATCAATGCTTTTGCTTCACTAGCAAAGGCGATTTTCTTGCTGGTCTTGTCATAGCCATAAAACATACCACGAATCCCAAATGGATCACGAGCAGCAATAATACTGTTTGTGTTTTCATCGGTAATCACGCAGGCAAATTCTGCATCAAGCATTTGGAATAGTTCAACCCCATATGTTTCATATAGAGGAATCAATAACTCACAATCACTTGAACTGGTAAATGTATACGCAGGAAATGCTTTTTTCATTTCTTGGTATCCATATAATTCACCATTGCACATAACGGTAATTCCGTTGTGTGAAAATGGCTGCATACCATTTGCATCCAAACCAACAATGGCTAGACGATGAAACCCAAATACACCAAGTTCTGTTGTTTCTATTCTTGACATATCCGGTCCGCGATACGCGATTTTTTCAAATCCTTTTCGAAATGCTTTTTGTGATACATGTAGATCACTTGCGAATAATATTCCGCACATAAGTAGTACCTCCTAATAAAAAACAGTCTTCTCCCACAAGGGACGAAAGACTGTAGTTCCGCGGTACCACCCTATGTTACCATACGCCGTTGTATGATCACTTTTAATAACTATCATTATTAAGCTTCTTTAACGTGAAGCAATCGGCTAACACTACATATCGCATTAGCAACTCCTAGGTGTTTTTCTCTTATGACTTATCATCAAGCTTCCACTATCCTTGACTCTCTATTCACAGTTTCATAAGGTACTCGTCCTAATCAATGTTGATGGTGTTATTTTATCAAAATGAAAACAGATGTCAACAAAAATATGAAAAAGTTACATTTCATATATGTAACAATTTACATTATAGGTGATTTAAGTGTAAAAAAGACCATTGATATATATCAATAGTCCTTTTGCAACGATGATGTTGCTAGGCAAATAACTATATACAATATGTAAAGTTATTTGCAAAGAGAGAATGAACGAAAACGTCCAAGTATCTAGTCAATTGTTGCATATTTATGCAAAGGTATAAGTAGTAGGGGTGATTGAATCTAGATGACTAGATAAATCTAAATACAATCATTTGGTTATAAACATCACACATGGAATTTCCATTCCGCTATAATTATATATCATAACAATCGTGACGCTACTCATTTGACCACAATTTTCAGAATCACGGTCAAATACATTGCAAGTATATAGAATCATACTATACTAGAATCACCATATGAATGCGTATGGAATTTTTTCATTTATTGGTAGGGATTGAAAGATAGGAAGGAGTCTATGATGTTTTATAACATACATAATAAAAAATGGAAGTTTATAGGTCTTATTGCAGCTGTCGCAATGATGATTACTACAGTATCTACAACCGTTTTGGCAAAGGATACGACAAATCAAACAAATCGTTTGAACATACAAAATAACTTGGTTGAAGTAAGTGCAACCGAAGAAAGTTTTGAAGAGTGGATGCCAGATCCATATCTACGCACGATTACTAAACAAAATCTTGGTTTAGATTCTGAAAATCCAAATGAAGTAGTTACAAAAGAAATGTTAGAGAATTATTCAGAAGATCGATTTTCAATTGGTGGAACTTCACCTGATCAAATAGTATACAATACGAAAGGTTTGGAATACTTACCAGATACAGTGACGATTGAATATATTAGTCAATATTATTGGGGTGGAACTCATGAATATAACTTTGAGCCGATCGCTAATAATCCAGTGTATTTGCATTTATATCCAATTTCTAATTCTGGGAATTATGAGGGTATTGTTCCGTTGTTAAAAGACTCGAATACATTTACAATTGAGTTGTCAGGTGCACCTACTGCCGAAGATGATCCAATCGTGCCTACAGCACCAATCTATGTGGAAGATATGCATGAATTTAGTATTCCAATTGAGCAATTATTCATTTTGGGTTCTGCGGATGCATATGATTTATTTACATGGAACAATGCAAACTATATGATCTATGTTGGAGACTATGCTTTAACTTATATTGTTACATTTAATGAAACAACAAATGCATATGACTTTAAAGTCAATGAGGAAATAAGTGAAGAAGAATATGAACAAGCACTAGCTGAATATACAAAGCAAAAACAAGATGGTACATATAGTTATATGTATGGTGGAATGAATGCAAGTTTTTCTACGCCATTTATTTCAAGCGGTTCATTGATTACATATCCAGATATTCGATTAGCAAATGAAGGTGAACCAGTTACCATTAAATATCAGGATACCGATGGACAAGCAATTATTGATGATATCCAACTTGAAGGAAATATTGGTGAAACATATACAAGCGAGCAAAAAACATTTGCTGGATATACATTTAAAGAAGTAATTGGAAATCCACAAGGTAGTTTTAGTGATGAAGCACAAACGGTAACTTATGTGTATACCAAAGATGTGGTTGCAGGAATGCCAGTAACTGTAAAATATCAAGATACAGATGGGAACGTAATTGCTAAAGAAGATATCTTGCAAGGAAACATTGGTGAAAGCTATACTACAAGTCAAAAACAAATTCCTGGATATACCTACAAAGAAGTAATAGGAAATCAAAATGGAACGTTTAGTGATCAAGCGCAAACAATTATCTATGTATATACAAAAGATATTGTAGTGCATGATACACCAATTAATGGAAATACGAATTCTGATTCAGATATTCCAAAAACTGGAGATACAAGTATACCTACAGAACTATTGCTTGCATTAGCATTTGGATCTGTTGTAGTGATTGGTATCATTTTCTATAAAAAGACTAAGCAAAATAAAAAATAAGCAAAAAAAAAGAGTTGTAGCAGCTTTGAGTATAATCTCAAACTGTCACAACCCTTTTTATTAGTCGTTTAATCCTAGTGCAGTACGTAAACCGTTTGTTGCGATTTCTAAATCTGTGTTAACACTATCAACTTCACTTTCGTCAGCTTCGCTAACGTATGATAGGTTTGATTGAATTTTAGAAATAACATTTAGGATTGACTCATTATCGATTGAATCACTTACGTCTTCTTTTGATAATTTATCAAGTACTTTTTGTACTTTATCTGCAGCTTTTGCAGCAGTTACATCGTTTGCAAAATAGTCATCCATGATTTCTACAACAGCTTTTCCATTGTCATAGAAAGTTTGAGATACACCATCTGGTAACGATGTTGATGAACACCCGAATAATCCAAGTGCACATACGACCATAAAGGCAATAAACTTCTTCATAACTCTCCTCCAAAATTGTAATCCATAAGATATTATACGACTCTTAGTAAATAAATCAATCGCTTTTGACCAACTTCTTTAGAAAGCAACAAATAACAGAAAGCTCACAATATTTTCATTTAACTTTGGGATATAGAATTGCGATTTATCGTCGACTGTACTATAATAAATGAAATTGTAAATATAAGAAAAAGGAGTGGTATATTTTGGATCCCCAGCAGATCATTATAATTGTTAGTTTAATTATGCTCATTGCATTATCTGCAATGTTCTCAAGCAGTGAAACTGCTTATTCAAGTGTTAATGTTATTCGTTTAAAAAATATGGCCAAAGAGGGTAATAAGAAAGCAGAGTTAGCCTATAAAGTTCATAAGAACTATACATCTGCAATCACATCCATCCTCATTGGAAATAATATTGTAAATATATTGGCGACATCTCTGACTACGATGCTATTTACCGATTTATTTGGTAGTAGCGGGGTTGCGTTTGCAACAATCGTTATGACAATTGTGGTACTTGTTTTTGGTGAGATTACACCAAAGATTTTAGCAAGCAGTCATCCAGAGAAAGTAGCAATGCGATTTGCACGACCGTTATCGTTGCTTATTGCGATTTTCAAACCCATTAGTTTTATTGCGGTAAAAGCGCAATTGCGTTGGGATGAAGATGAAGAAAAGAAAGTTACAGCAACAGAAGATGAACTTCTAGAAATCGTATCAACCATCGAACAAGAAGGAGTTTTAGTTCAAGAAGAACGTGAACTTATTGAAAGTGTTATTGAATTTGATGATACAGCAATCAAGGATGTCATGGTTGCACGCGACGAAGTAATTTGGATTTATGACAATGCCAAAGTGGAAGAAGTAAAAGAACTGATTATGAACCACAAGCTTTCTCGTTTCCCTGTTATCTCACATAAAACGTTGAAGGTAGTTGGTGTACTACGTGTTCGTGATGTATTTGAAGCGATGATCGAACGCAAGAAAATCAGTATTCCAGAAATGATGAGTGAACCTTTATTTGTTTCGCAAAGAAAGAAGTTACCACAAATTCTTGAATCGATTCAAAAAAATCGTGTACATATGGCAATTGTAACTGAAAGTGCAAAAATCGAAAACTTTGTTGGTATTGTAACTTTAGAAGATATCTTAGAAGAACTTGTTGGTGAGATTTATGATGAATATGATTTATTACCAGATCATGTTGTAGAAATTGGTCATCATACATTTGAAGTTGAAGGTAAGGTAAACCTTGCACACTTCTTTGATGAATATCTAGATGATTATGAATTACCAAAAACCTCTGCACGTTCGATTACTGGATGGGTAGCTGAACTTGCTGGTGGTCGTGTTCGTAAAGGAAAAGAAATCGATTTTGAAAACTATGAGATAAAAGTGCTTGCAACGAAAGAAGGCAAAGCCGAAAAAATAGAATTAACGGTATTAACACCGATAGAAAGCGAGGAATAAATTATGCAATTCTTACAAAAGATTGAATCAAAAAATGCACCAGCACCAGTAGGTGCATACTCACCAGCAGTGAAACTAGGTGACTTTATGTATATGTCAGGACAATTAGGTCTTGATCCAAAAACAAACGAATTAGTAGAAGGTGGCGTTGCTGCACAAACAAAACAAGCAATGGACAACATCCGTGCAATCCTAAATGAAGTAGGTTTAGATATGCACCATATCGTAAAAACAACAATTTTACTTGCTGATATTAATGATTTCAGTGCAGTAAATGATGTATATGGAGATTACTTTACAGATGTATTCCCAGCACGTAGCGCATTCCAAGTTGCTGCATTACCAAAAGGTGCTGCAGTTGAAATCGAATGCATGGTTATTGATACATTGGTTTACGAACGTCAAGCACAACAAGCACAAGGTGGTTGTGATGGTTGTGGTGATGACTGTTCTGATGGCTGCGGTTGCGGTGGTTGCTAATTCATAAGTAACATTAGACAAGGCGAAAAGCTTTGTCTTTTTTTGTGTATAAGTGTAAGCAAAATCACTCGTTTGTCTCGTTTGTATATATGAAATATTATTATATAATGAAAACGTTAAAAAGTGTGTGGAGGGACAAATGAAAAAAATATTACGAATCTTTTTTTGTGCTGTTTTAGTGTTTTCAACATTTACATTAAGCAGCACAACCGATATTACAATACTGGCAAACACCAGTGGTGTAAACCATAATGAAGGAGTACCAAGCGTATTTGAAAGCAGTGGATATCCTTCAAGTATAGAAGTTCCAATCGAGATATGGGACCAACAACAAGATGATATAGTGTTTCAAAAGGATAAAGTTCATGGAGCAGCTAATTCGGGATTGGTACAAAATCAACTGGTCGATGGAAAACCAGTACCGACAACATCAGGATATCTTAACGATGATGTTGCGCATTTCAATGATTGGTATGAAACCACAAATAATAATGCATATTATCAAGGGAAATTAAAGTTAACACTAGCTGATGCGAATACTGGAAAGTATGTATATGAGCCAATTAAACAAAATACATACTTAAATAAAAACTATGGATTATTTTTCCCGTTAAATGATATGGCTACTTCAACAGCAGGAAATGTAAATAATGTTCTTTCTGATACAGATTTACAACGAGCAAGAGAATGGCAAGATGAAGCAGAAGTAAGGTATGCAAGCAAATCCGGTAAGAGTGGAGTAGTCTGTGAGTTTGATGACTACAAAATAGACAAAAGTTGCTATATACAAGACTTTGACAAACATAACTATCACTTTACAACGAAAACGCAAATAAAGTTTACATACGTTGGTGGAGAAGAATTTAACTTTAAAGGAGATGATGATGTCTGGGTCTTTGTAGGGGATCAAGCGGATAATGGTACGTTAGTAGTTGACTTAGGTGGATCGCATGGTGCCCAAGATGGTAATGTGACATTTGGAAAAGCAAATGTATCCAATTGGAATGGGAATATACCAAAAACAGGATCTACATATTCATCACATCCAGGTACAGGAAGAAGTGAAATTAAACGAGATCTTGGCATGGAAATTGGCAAGACATATTATCTAACGATATTCCAAGCGGAACGAAATACCAATGGTTCAAGTTTTAAAATTGAGACAACATTAACTTTTGATCAACTGGCAGTTAATAATGTGAAAACAGCATTTGAAGAAGGTCAAAGAACTGCAGTCTTTGAAAATGATGTTATCAACAAAGGTGGAGATGCAACGAATATCTCGCACATGGCAAGTTGGTTCAATTCGTCTACTACTTTTAAGAATGAAGGTGAGTTTTTAAATATAGAAGAAGGAACAGATCTTAAAACACAAAGTTTTAATAGTATTCCTAATAAAGGAAATCTTAGAGACTTGGAATATGCATATGTTGATGCAAATGGAGATATTGTTGATGATACATGGACATCAATTGGATTAAGTGAAGCATCTAATGATAAAAATGGATTTAAGTTGAGTAAAAATGTTCCAATTGCAGGTAATGGTGCAATAAATAATGGAGCAACAGATACAGTTCGTTTCCGCTATAAATATGATATAAGTCAATCGGACTTGGCAGCTGATGGGTTATACAATAAATTCAGTGTAAAAGCAGCAAACTCATTAAGTGGTACTTCTGTCGAAAGTACACAAGCTTTAGGTTCATCACTTGCATTTAAGGCACAAGTCGGTACAGAAACAACTGTAGCTGCAAAAAAAGATGTTATGAGTGATGTGGAATATGAAACAGAAAAAGTATATACAGAAAATGGACAACTTCTTATCTACAAATATGAAGTTGTAAATACAGGATTAAAAGATGCAAAACAAATGTATCTTGATTTTAGTGAATTGACTCCAGATAATGATGTACAAAATATAGCTGAGTATTTAGAAAGTGAAGCAGAATTTGAAATTGATGAAGCAACAGGAATGGTTAAATTAGATCTAGCAATAGGTGAAGTTGCAACGTTTTACTATGAAAGAAAATCTCCAGTAATTGGAAGTGATACCGGGAATGTTTATAGTAGTCAAGTATCTGCATATCAAAATGCAAGTAGAGATTCTCTTGATGGAGATAGAACTTCATCAAGTGCTAAAGCTACAGTTGTTATACCGAAAGTTACAATTGAACAAGACTATCAAGTGTATCAATCAGATATGTTGCCAAGTGAGCATGTCTTTAGTGAAGAAGCAAAACAAGTTACTCACGGTGATCAAGTGTTATATAAATTTACACTTGCAAACAAAAGTGAAGAAGCAAAAAATGTAACATTTAGAGCGTTCACGAATGAAAGTGGAGAAAACATCCAAATTGATTACGGAAGATTTATTGATGGTGATGGAAATGAAGTGATTTTGCATGATGGTCAGGTAAGCTTAGGTGTAGGACAAAGTGCTACATATTACTATATTGGTGAAAAACTAGAGCCAACAGAGATTCATTCAACATACACAACCTACGGTGAAATGATTAATTCATTACATGAACTTGTACTTTGTACACCACATGAAATGGTTGTTGAAATTGACATTCCAAAATTAACGATTGATAGCACGTATCGAAGTGTAGATGATATAACGTCTGTACAAAATCTAGAAACACTATTTACTGAATTGGTTAGTGAACCAGAGGAGGTTCTAGTGAATCAGGATGTAGTTTATAAAGTCACTATCGAAAATAGTGGAAATAAAGAAGGACAGATGGATATTGTAGCTAAGCTTAACAATAAGCAAGTTACTTTAATGGATGTAAACAAAGAAGAAGTATCAAATGAAGGGATTACTGTTGCTGCTAAAGAGACACGAACTTTCTATTTTGTGCAACATGATGTGAATGGAAATCCAGCAGGATTAGAACATACATTTGTGGCAAACATTCAAAATGCACATGAAGATTTTATTATAGAAGATAAAACGACGAACCAGTATGCGGTAATTTCATCACCAGAGACAAGCATCCAACAAAAGCTTGCGTTTGGTCCATTTAGTTCATACGAAGAAGTAAATGAAAACTTTTCATCACTATCATTTGTAAGTGCTGCAAAAGATGATGAACTACGTATACCACACAAACAATCTGTAGTGTTCGCAACCAAAATTCAAAATACAGGAACATATGTGGATAAAGTCAAACTAAGCAGTATCTTTAAGCAATATGATACAAGTGCAGATGTAACAAGTTATTTATATGTTAGAGATAATGGAATATTTGTATCTTTGAAAGATATGAGTGATCTTGTCACATATGAAGATGGTGCATATTATCTTCATATACAACCTGGACAAACAACAACGCTATATTATTTAGCAAATAATGTTGAAGGAAGTAAAAATGATATAACATACACTTTGAAAACATCGCTTGAAAGTGAGTATGTAGAAACAGATGTTACAAGTACATTCAAAGTTGGAACTGGATACATTCAGTTACAACATGTATATGAATTGCTAAATGAAAGTGATAATGCATCTCGTGACATTACATATGGAGATAGTGTTCGTCATACCATTACATTACAAAATAATGGAACTGAAGCAGCTGAAGTAAAATTACATGTCGTTCTTGTCAGTGAAGAAATGCAACTGCAAAACAGTTTAGTGGAATCAGTGACAAAGCGTTTGCTCAAAACTGGTAAACTAGCAAGTGAAGACAATAGATCTGTGTATTACGATGATACGGTTGTTGTGCCAGCAAATACATCGATTACACATACATTTGATCATGAGATGATTGGAGGAAGTACGCAAGGAACAAATTACAGTGTACATGCATCCATCGCAAACGAAGAATATCCAGAGGTTGTCGATGCAGACTATCAAAATACTTCACAGTCGTACAGTGTGAGTATCCCTGAAGTTACAATGGAACAACTTGTTGCTGTATATGATCAAGAATACTCATACAAAGAACAAACGTATGTAGATGAAGCAAACCTTGAGGTTCATCACCAAGATACACTTATCTATCAAACGAAATTAACCAATGAAAGTGTTCATGAAGCCATAATTGATATGACAAGTATGATGAATGAAGAAACAGTGGAACTATATGATGCAAATATGCAACCAATGGATCAATCATTTAGCCTGAAGCCAAATGAAACGATATATGTATATGCAATCTACGATGTTGAAGGTTTACCAAAAAGTGGAAAACTTTATGAAAAAGTTGATACTGTGCATTATACAGATGGATATGCATACCAAAACAAGGTAAGTGATACAGTAGAAGTTGTGGTTATCGCAAATCCAAAGATTCAAATAACAAGTGATTATGCAATCTATGATGATGCTGATGATGTAAGAGAACAAGCATTTATTCGTGAACAAAGTAAACTTGGATTACAATACAGTGATCAACTAGTTGTTCGTGTACATATTGAAAACATCGGTGAATATGAAGGTGAAGTTCATTTAAAAGATGCATTGCGTAGCGCTAGTGAGCTTGGAACTTTATATGATGTGAATGGAAACGAACTACACTTTGATGAAGCAACTGATTATTCATATTTATTAGAAAGTGAACTGTTTAATGAAGATGGTGCATCGTCATTTACGTTCTATATTGTTAGTCCACCACTAACAGATGAACAGTTTGTTTATGAATGTGAGATTGATGTTGAAGGAATGGATGTAGTTGAAGAAGAGGAAATCATTGACCGTGAACAAGGTGATGTAATTGTTGCTATTGATCCAAACATTGCATATCAAGTGCAATTCATATGGTCAGATGAAGACGCTCCATTTGAATCAATTGATGGAAAAGTCGATGGACAAAATCCAACGATTCAAGTTGAAGAACTCGCTGTGAATGATATTATGGACCAACAAGATGTAGAAGACTGGAAAATTAAGCAAATCTATCAACTGGTTCAAGATGAAAAAGTTGAAGTAAAAGAAGACGAAATTGAAATCACAAGAAAAAGTAATACGATTCAAGTGGTAGTAGAACCTGTAGTTCAACCACCTGTATTACCAAGTGAGCCAGAAATTAAAAATCCAGAAGTTGATGATTCATCAAATGGACATGCATCGATTGATAATGAAACAAAAAACAACGCAAAAGACACAACTACAAATCACGTACTTGCATCAAATGTTGATACAGGAGATCGTACCAATACGTCAGTATTGTTCTTAGTTTGTCTATTGAGTGTACTAGTGATTGGCTATCAAATTGCCAAAAGAAAACAATAAAAATTGAGAGGTAATTCACGTTAGTGAAGCCTCTTTTTCTTTACTCACATAGTTTTCACATTTTTGCTTTCTTTGTTGGTGAAATAAATGTATAATAAATGAGTATTTCAAAATTTGAGGGAGGAAATATGTTAGAAAAATTATTTAAACTTACAGAAAAGAAAACGACTGTAAGAACGGAGATTATTGCCGGAGTTACGACTTTCTTGGCAATGGCTTACATTTTAGCAGTAAACCCTGCAATTCTTGGTGATGCAGGAATGGATGCACAATCTGTATTCCTTGCAACTGCAATTGCCTCAGCACTTGGTTCAGTTTTAATGGGACTACTTGCAAATTATCCAGTTGCGCTTGCTCCAGGAATGGGGGTTAATGCATTCTTCACGTATTCAGCAGTAATGTTGATGGGAGAAACGTGGCAAAGTGCATTAGCTGCAGTATTCGTATCAGGAGTATTATTCTTACTGATTTCAGTTACGGGTGTACGTAAAGTCATTATTAATGCAATTCCAAAACAACTTAAAATTGCAATTGCAGCTGGTATTGGATTCTTCATCGCATTTGTTGGATTAAAAAATGCAGGAATTATCATTGCTAGTGAAGCGACAGGTGTTGCTATGGGTGCCTTAACAGAGCCTACAGTATTACTTGCAATCTTTGGAATCATCGTTACATTTGCTTTAGTAGCTAGAAATGTACCAGCAGCAGTATTCCTTGGACTTGTAATTACAGCAGTTGTTGGTTTAGTCTTTGGTTTCATGGGAGTTGAAGGAATGCCTCAATTACCTAGTACATTTGATTTAAATTTCAAAATGACTACAATCGGTGGATTTGCTGATGGGTTTAGTCAATTATTCTCTAACATTCCAAATATGATCGTGATTGTATTCTCATTCTTATTCGTTGATTTCTTCGATACAGCAGGAACACTTGTTGGTATTGGAAACCGCATTGGTTTAGTTAATGAAGAAGGAGAAATGGAAGGTGTTGAAAAAGCACTTTTAGCTGATGCAATCGCAACAGTTGTTGGTTCAATGATTGGTACAAGTACAGTAACATCTTTCGTTGAAAGTACAAGTGGAGTTGCTGTAGGTGGACGTACAGGATTAACAGCAATTACTACAGGAGTATTATTCTTAGTATCTATTTTATTTGCACCAATTGTATTATCAGTTGTTACAAGTGCAGTAACTACACCAGCATTAGTAGTTGTTGGAGTTATGATGTCACAACAATTAAAAGAAATTGATTGGGATGACTTTGCATTTGCAGCTTCAGGATTCGTTACAGTTATCATGATGATTCTTACATACTCTATTGCAAACGGTATTGCATGGGGATTCATTATTTACACAATCGTAATGTTAGCAACAAAACGTTCAAACAAAATTAGTCCAGTTGTAGTAGCATTAGATATTGTATTTATCCTATACTTCTCAATGGATGTTTGGATGAAATGGTTCTAAAATAAACTGTTGAAAGGTAAGTCGAAAGATTTGCCTTTTTTCTTACCTTAAAATATAAAACAGGGATATAATATATGTAGTTAATAGGGAGGATGTATTATGAAAAAATCATTAGTTGCTTATTTTTCGGCAAGCGGAGTTAGTGCTAAACTTGCACATCGAATTGCAGATATACAACAAGCAGATATATTTGAAATCAAACCAAAAAAGGTATATACAAGTGAAGATCTAAATTGGAATGATGCTAACAGTCGAAGTAGTATCGAGATGAAAGATCACGCATATCGTCCTGAAATGATACGTAATGAACTGGATGTATCTACATATGATCTGATTTATGTAGGATTTCCTATATGGTGGTATATTGCGCCGACAATCATAAATACTTTCTTAGAGAGTTATGATTTTACAAATAAGAAAATCGTTTTGTTTGCGACATCTGGAGGAAGCGGTTTTGGAAAAACCGTAGAACACTTGCAAGGTAGTGTATCAAAACATACGATACTTCAAGAAGGAAAAGTATTCACACATACACCAACAGATGATGAATTAACAAGTTGGCTAAATCAAATATAAGGACAAGTCGAAAGATTTGTCTTTTTTTAGGATTCTTAGATAAGGAGGTCTATACATACATATAGAAGTTAGACTTCAGAAAGGAGAATTATTATGCAATTGGTATTACCAAAACAATTTGTGGCTTACGAACAAACACATGAACTTGTTGATGGGCAGGGGTTTTATATCAATAATAAAAACTTACGAATGATCGCATTTGCGGTGTGTTCAAACCCATACAATGTTTCATCACTAGCTTGGGGAATTCGAGCAAGTGCAGGCTGGGTAGCAGCGAAATGTTCAGCGTTTGGACCATTAGGTGTAGCTGTAGGTGCCTTTGCGGCAACGTTCTTGGTTGCAGGGGCAACCGGATTTGCTAGTTCAGCTGTAACTGCCTTATCACGAGGAAAAGGTGTAAGTGTAGGTATTGGATGGGCATGGGGCTTTATTCCATACTTATCTACTTCGGTACGCTAGTATGAATGCATTGGATCAAGATAAGAAGAAAGGACAATTTGCATGGAAAACAGTATATCCATATCTTGGTGCAGTATGTACATTATGCAGTGGACTTTTATTAGCATATAGTTTTCATGAGAACTTTCAAAGTTCTATTATAAATTTGATATATTATTTTACTTTTTATGGAAACGTATATTATATGGCACATTTTTATAGTGGATATATTCGAAATAGAAGCTTACTGTATCGAAAGTACACAGAATGGATATTACTGAGTCGAATACTTGTGCATTTTATCATTCATGCAATGCATGAAGAGATACTTATGCTAACAAGTATGCAAATGTTACAATTGCTTATTGGCATCACACTCATACACGCTCTTGTTGTGTATCGCGTGGATGATTTGTTATGTAAAAGCATTGTAAATGAAAATGAACAATAACTGTAAAGGGCATACCCGTTAAAGGTATGCTTTTTACAGTTTATAAAGAAATGGTGTACATAAGGGCAAATATGAAGCAATCTTCAGTAAATCTTTAGCTTTAAGACCTACAAAAAAGTGCATAAACATGGTATTATAGCAACTGTATGAAAAATGATAACGACTATGTAATTAAAATAGATAAAAGCGGAAATGAAGTAACAGTTGCCCAAGTGCATGCTGTACTTCTTGAGATGCTTAAAGATTTGGATGCCATTTGTAAAGCAAACGATATTCCATACTACCTAACAGGAGGTTCATGTTTAGGTGCTGTTCGTCACAACGGGTTTATTCCTTGGGATGATGATGCCGATGTGGGGATGATGTATGAAGACTACAAACGCTTTTTAAAAGTGGTGAAAACGATGGATCAAAATAAGTATTATTACCAATGTTTTGATACCCACAAGGAGTATAATGTATGTATACCAGCGATGAAATTACGTCGTAAAAATACGTATGTAAAAGAAGTGAATAGTTTATTAAAAAACAAATGTAGTGATGGAGATGGATTATTTATCGATGTCTTTATCGTTGATTATGTGGATGAACGCCGTTGGGTAGACTTTTTATGTCGAATCAAAAGTTTGCTATATATGGTGGTTGTGACATTCTTTGAAAACATCATGAAAAATCCACTATGGTTGAAAACAAAATATTGGAAATTTATTCGTCGCTATAGCGCAAAAGCAAAAAAACGTGGTTCACAAACCATTGGGTACGATTTAAGTTGGACCTTTGATAAACCATGGAAGCCAGTAGCCTATAAAAAAGCGGATATCTATCCCGTGCAATATCATACATTTGAGGATACGATGTTACCGATTCCCAAAAATCCAGATGCTTTATTGGAAGTGGAAATTGGTGGTGTGTACATGGAGTATCCAAAAGGTAAGATGCAAGCACCAAAACATATAGCAGATATAAACTTAAAGGGAGATGTAGCAGAATGAGTTATGCACCAAGACGCAGAAAACTTAACTACAAAGTTGTGATACCACTTTTGGTATTGCTTGTTTTCATCGCGTACTTGGGATTTCATTTAGCTTTTGGAAATACAAAAGAAACGCACGAAAATTACACGATATGTGATTTTAGTGGAGAGAAAACAGTAGAAACAATTCATCATGAAATGAAAGATGATTTTACTGTGGCAGACTATACATTTTATGGAGAAAGCTTGGCTTTGTTTAAAAATGCATATACTGGAGAAGTTAGTGATCCATTAAGTTCTATGACAGTAAAACTAAAGAATTTATGTACAGGTGAAGAAACGCCATATGTACTTGATAAAGGTTTGGATCGAAAAGTCTTACTGACAAACCTAAGTGATGGAATCTATGAAATTTATGTAAGTGAAAATCTTACAGATAAACGCGTAGTTTTTGATGGAGATGTAGATGATTCAATTACAACGATTACACGCAATGGAAAAAACAAAAAAGTGCGAGTATTTACGGATCAAAATATCTTAAAAGACTATGATGTAAAATTAAAAAAGAATTACTTATTTTTAGAAATAAGCGAAACGAAATTGAAAAAGGATGCCTATGATGTTGCCATTGATCCAGCAGGATTGGACTCTTCATTTACAAATGGAGTGGTCAGTAATGGGAATGAAGGAAATGGTCTAGTAGAGGCAAAAGAGATGTATGATGCAGCTTTAAGCCTAAAAGAAAAACTAGAAAGTAAAGGACTTAAAGTATTAATTCTACGCAATGATAGTGATGTTACAGACACATATGGACGTGATGGACGCATTGCAAAAGCGTATAATGCTGGAGCGAAATACTATTTCCGTTTGGCATTTGATGTGGATGTGAGTAGTGATACAACTGGTTTTAATATTTTATATTCAGGACATGCAAGCAACATGTTTGCAGCACGAATTGGATATGATTTTCATCAAAAAACCGGTTTAAAGGGTTGTACCATTTATATGAAAACAACCGATGAAGTAGGAGTGATTCAAGCAGCATTAATTAACGGATTGCTTGATGATCGCCAGGTATATGACAGTGATCTTTGGTTACGAGAAACCGGAGGAAGAGCTACACAAGCAGGCTTGTATTCAGAAAACACGAAAAAGGGGACGGCATCTTTTGCCTATAATAACCCGTATGGTATGAATGCGTTGAATATTTATTTTGGTTTTGTGTCGAATCGAGATGATGCAAATACCTGGAAACAACAGAAAGAACAGATCATCACATCGCTAGCTGATTCTATTTCAACATATTTGCAGTTGGAGGATTAATCATGCGATATCAAATAAGTAAAGGAAGTAAATCCTTTGGAGCCCATGATATATTTAGCAATGTTACTTTTGAAGTCAAAGACAGAGACAAAGTAGCGATTGTAGGGCGTAATGGTTGTGGAAAAACAACCTTATTAAAAATTATAGCTGGTGAGGAAAGTTTGGATGGTGGTGATATTCACCATGACCGTAACATTCAAATTGGATACCTTGCCCAAACGACCTTCTTTTCAGAAGATCATACGGTCGAAGCAGAGTTTGAAAAAATCTTTGAAGAGTTACATGCAATTGAAAAGCAACTTGAAGAAGTAAGTAAACAAATGGAAACGGACCATAGCCAAGAAACCCTAATGCTATTTGGAAAGTTACAAGAAGAACATGAACGTCTTGGTGGATATACATACAAAAGTGAAATCAAAACCATTTTTACGAAATTTGGTTTCGCATTAGATGACATGCAAAAACTGGTTTCTCAATTTTCAGGAGGCCAAAAAACACGTTTGGCATTTGTGAAGTTATTACTATCAAAACCAGATATACTATTGCTTGATGAGCCTACAAACCACCTAGATATCGATACGATAGAGTGGTTGGAAGGATACATTCAATATTATCCAAAAGCCGTAGTTATGGTAAGTCACGACCGTACATTCTTAGATCGTGTTGTGGATATTGTTTATGAATTAGAACTTGGGAAAATGCATAAATATGTAGGGAACTATTCTCACTATGTAGAAGCCAAGAAAATCGAAATGGAAAAAAATCGTCGTGCATATGCAAATCAACAAGAAGAAATTGAGCGTGTGGAACAATTGATTGAAAAGTTTCGTTATAAAGCAAGCAAAGCGAAAATGGCACAATCTAAGATTAAATACTTAGATCGAATGGATAAAGTAGATTTGATGCAAAGTGATACACGTAGTTTCCATGCAACATTTAAAAGCCGAATCAAAGGTGGAAATCAAGTATTGAGCGTGGATGATTTGACCATTGGGTATGATGTTCCATTATGTAATATCAATCTTGAAGTATTACGTGGACAACGCATTGCGATTATCGGTGGAAATGGACAAGGAAAATCAACATTTCTTAAAACACTGATGGGAGCAGTAGAACCTCTGTCTGGCTCTTTTATGTTTGGTCACCAAATTGAAATTGGGTATTTTGATCAAGAGCTTACGCAATTCAAAAACAACACAGATAGTGTTCTTGAAACGATTTGGGATAAATATCCAGATTTAAATCGAACAGAAATTCATTCCGCTTTAGGAAGTTTACTATTCCATGGAGAAGAAGTGTTTAAAGAAGTACGTGTACTAAGTGGTGGAGAGAAAGTGCGTTTATCCTTTGTGGATTTAATGCTACAAAAACCAAACTGCTTATTACTTGATGAGCCAACCAACCATTTGGATATTGTTGGTAAAGAAGCACTTGAAGAGTCACTTCTTAACTACGATGGTACAATGCTATTTGTTAGTCATGACCGTTACTTTATTAGTAAACTTGCCAATGGAATTCTAAAAATTGATGATGGTGTAGCTGTTTATCAACCATTAAATCTGACAGAATTTAACGAGAAGCAAAAAGCAGAAGCTAGTAAAGAAGTTAAAATAGAAGAAAAAGGTAAAAAGGAAAAACCAAAACATATTAATTATGGGCGTGAAGTATCGCGTTTAGAGAAGAAAATTGCCAAAGCTGAAGAAGAACTTGAGGCATTACGTGAACTACGTTTTGATCCTGAATACTATCAAGATGCACATAAGATGCAAGAACTTGATGAACAAATTGATGACGTACACAACCAAATTAGTCAAATGATGGAACTTTGGGAAGAATACAGTGAATACATGGAAAGCTAGCGTGCTAGCTTTCTTGCATTATAGGAGCTTATATGAAACTATACTTTGATTTAGACGACACATTATATGATCGTGTCCAACCATTCGCGAAAGCAATAAAACAAGAATTTCCGCAGTTACTTGTACATCCAGTACAAGAAGTGTATGACACGTTTCAACATTTTAGTGAATCGGTTTTCGATAAAATGCAAGAAGGTGTAATATCCTTACAAGACCTTCATATTTATCGAGCAACACATATGGCAGCACATTATGGAATAGAAATTGATATAAATAAAGCATTGGCTTTTCAACAAGCGTATCAATGCAATCAAACAAAAATTGAGTTATCCGATCAAATGAAAGATTTATTAGATAGCTTAGTTGAAAACCATATTGAAATCGGTATTATTACCAATGGTGATGCAAAACATCAACGTATGAAAATCCAACAATTGGACTTGTTGAAATGGTTTGATAATACACGTATTTTTATTTCAGGTGAGGTTGGTATCATGAAACCACATGCAAAAATCTTTGAATTAGCAGGAAGTGGACCAACGTATGTATATGTAGGGGATTCATATCCTAATGATGTTGTTGGTTCAAAACAAGTGGATTGGACATGTATTTGGTTAAAGAAGAAAGATGTTGAGCAAACACCGATTCAAGCAGATTATCTTGTTTATGATGAACAGCAAATGTGCATGAAAATTAAAGAATTATTTCAAATAAAGTAATATCATCAAAAAAAGCAACCTGAGGGGATCAAGTTGCTTTTTAGTATTCATTTGTGTTTAATTTTATATAAAAAGGGAGAATATTTTTTATTATTCTTTGTGTTTATTATAATATTTTAGGGAGAATATTATTTTTTGTTGGTCATTACTAGTTTCAATATGTAGGTAACTAGTAATTCTTGCTCTGTCATGTTCACCTCCTTGAAGTATCTTTATCATACTTGGCATCTATGATTTTCTTAGGTAAAGTTTGTGAAAAGTAAATGAACTAATTTGAACAATAGGAAAACATTAAAAAAAGCAACCCGAGAGAATTTGGTTGCTTTTAATTCATCTGTATGAATATAAGGGAGAGAATTATGTATTTATATTGCTTAGATAAGCAGATTACTTTTTATTTTCTTTTACTAATTGGCTTAATTCAACCAGTGCATACCAAGTCTCGATAAATCACTGATAAGTACTGAATAATTTATGTGTCTTTAAAGCATTTCTTGTGATGGTAA